>JAGBBE010000092.1 GCA_017938645.1 Clostridia bacterium | reverse complement strand
CGCAGGCGCAAACGGCAGCCTGATCCGATGCCGCCGCAGTTTTCCTGCGTTCCGCTACGCTCCACTTCGGAAAACTGCGCTGTATTACCATGCTTTTCAGATTTTGGGTATTTCCCGACTGCACATTTCTTGACATTTCCAACCTGATAACCAGCAGCTATCCATGCTAGCGGAATGGGTCACCTTATTTTGTCCTTGACTTGCGGAGCAGTTTAACATGCTTTCACGCACACTTGGGTCACAATCCGGGTCAGAAAATACAGTCAACGCAGACGGTAGTTCGGATCCTGATTAAGCTTATTTTGGGATTTGTCATCCGCATCAAATCGATCGATCAGATATCGAAGGAATACCGGGGTCATTTCATTTTCCGCGATGTTTACCTTTGAAAGCCAACCGATTTCCCAGGTCTCTCCACCGCACAAAGGGACGACACGAATGCCGTTCTTCTTTTCGTCTTTTGTTGGGAAACCGCTTCCGGAAAGATAACCATGAATGTCACGCAGAAGCGTATAGGCTGCGGCACGATCGGTAACATGAACGACCTGTTTTTGCGTGTAATTGAGAATATCCGTGAAAGCAGAATCATTATCCACAGCGAGATCATAGGTGATAAAGGGATAGTCGTTCAGCTCCTCGGGATAGATCATGGGGTGAGCAGCTAACGGATGTGATTTGTGGAGATAGATATGCACTGGCTTATAGGCAATATTATTGAATACCAAACCCAGTTTCCGTATGCGCTGAATCATCAGATCCTTTGTCGCAGAAGTCAGAAACATAATCCCAATATCAGCCAGACCATTCGACACAGCGCGCAATACATCAGAGGTCTTCATTTCCAAATAAGCAAAATTATACGGGGCATCGGTTGCGGCTTGAATAAACTGGCAAAACGCGTCGATACCGGGCAGATGGTGCTGCGTCGCAACGGAAAAGGAGTTGTGCTGTTCATTGCGTTTTTTGAACTTTGAATCCAGAGATTCGATTTTTTCCAGAATCGTTTTCACATCAACGGCAAGATTTTCACCTTTTCTGGTTAGGGATACGCCGCGGCTTCCGCGCGTGAAGATCTCAAAACCAAATTCATTTTCCAGCTCCCGCATGGAGGCCGAAACGCTGGATTGCGCCACATAGAGCTGCTTAGCAGCCTCGCTGATGGAACCGGCATAGACAATGGCCATTAAATATTTCATTTGTTGGATGGTCACAGGAACACCTCCTTGGATATCTATCATTGTATAGCTGAAATCTGTTTTGTAAAGAGCGCAAGGCTTATTTCCGGCTCCTTGCTCATAAAAAAGCGGATCGGCAAACGCTTTGACAGATTTCCAGATCCGAGTAAAACGAATAAAAGCAGCTGTTGCGCAATGAACAGCTGCTTTTCAGTATTCTTCATGCTTCGGGTATTTCGTAAATGTTGATATGGTTTCCGGCAGGATCTTTCATGCGGAACATTTTCCATCCGTATGGGCGAACAAAGGGCTTCATGGTGATTTCCAGCGCGCAGATATCTTTGACGCGCTCGTAGAATGCGTCCAAATCATCCACCTGAAGTTGAAAATGGACAGGACCGTATTCGGGGAAGGGATCTTCCTGACAAAGAAGAACCAGAACGCCGCCGGCAATCCGATATTTCAGACCGCGATCTGTAATCCCATTATCCCAACCGTAAAACGGGTTCAGGCTGAGAACGTACTGGTAGAAGGCCTTGCACGCCTCATAGTGACCAGTATCGGTGTATACCAATAATTGAAAATCCTTGAATGATGCCATGCAAATGCCTCCTTACTGAAACTGGCGATTGATGGACTGCATCCGTGCGGCACACTCTTTCATGACAGCCTCTTCATCAATTGTTTTCAGAATGCGGTGTTCCATGATCAGCTTGCCGTCGATGATGCTGTCTTCCACATCCTGCGCGGTGACGGTGTCCAAAACTGCGGTCGTTCGGTTGTTTGTGGGGAAAATATGGGGACGCATCATATTAACGGTGATCAAATCTGCGATGCAGCCCTCTTTCACCCGCCCAAGACAGTCCTCCATACCCAAAGCGGCAGCGCCGCCCTCTGTGGAAAGGCGCAGCGCGGTTTTTACCGGCATGACAACAGGATCAAAGGCAGGCAGTCCGTAGTAGCTGATCAGACAGGCGCGCAGGACGCGCATTTCTTCGAAGAGATCCACGCTGTTGTACGCCGCGCCGTCGCTGCCAAGACCGACATAACAGCCGGATTCCAGAAGCGTCGGCGTTTTGGGGAAGCCGTGGTTGATGAGATTGGCAAAGGGACAATGAATGAGCTTTACCCGGTATTTGGATAAGAGGGTTATGTCGTGCTCAGAAAGCGCGACGTTATGCGCCGTGACCAGACGCGGGCCGAGCATGCCGACCTTTTCCATCAGCTCGACGGGGCGCAGCTTGTAATTTTGCAGGCAGAAGCTGACTTCGTTCCGATGCTCGCAGAGATGGGCGTGAATGCCGGTGTTTCGGGCATGCGCGTGCTCCGCAATTGCTTCCATGAATGCGGGGGTACAGGTCATGACCTGTCGCATCCCGTAATAGACCTGAATCCGTCCATCCTCTGCGCCCTGATAGGCTTCATAGAGCGCGTCGTTGCGCTCCAACGCTTCTTCTTTTGTTTCCAGCATCTGCGGCGTGATTTCTCGGCCACTGTCCATCATAGAGCGGGCGACGGCAGCTCGCATACCGGTTTCAACGGCGGCTTGAATCGTGCGCTCCATAAAACGGCCACCGGATTCGGCAAATCCTGTGATGCCGGCCTTGATCGCCTGAATACAGTACAGAAGCGCGCTGTAATAAACGTCGTCGGAATGGAGCGTACTTTCAAAAGGAACCAAAAAACGCGTCCAGATCATGGGATACTCGTCCGCCAGTCTTCCGCGAAGAAGCTGCTGGCTGGTATGCGTATGGCCGTCTACCATGCCGGGCATGGTGAGCTTGCCGGTACAGTCCAGCACCTGTGCAGCCATGGAATCCGGAACAACGTCGGATGTAATACGGGCAATTCTGCGATCCTTGATTGCAAGATACTGACCCTCGGTGATGTTGCCATCGGGATTTAAAATCATCGTATTTTTGAGTAGAAGATCGTATTTCATGAGATACACTCCATGAACAAGTATGGTAGTGGGCTGCGCTTGCAGCCCACAGGAAGGAACGCCGATAATCAGTTCAAAGAACCGTTGACGCCCTGAACCAGGAAGTTGAAGTTGTTGATTTCCTCAAACGTGGGAACCACGCCGGACGCTATAACTTCATTGCCATTCTGGTCGTAGACCGGACCTTCGAACACATGGAAGGTACCGTCCAGAATCTGCTGCTTCACCGCGTCAACCTGACTGCGGATTTCTTCGGAAACAGAATCGCCGTAAGTACCAAGGTCTTCGAGTCCCACATCCATGGAACCAATCACGGATACGGTTTCGTATTCGCCGTCGATCGCCTTTTTAATGTACTCGAGCCAGCCTTCGGGGGAGTTGACGCAGGCAGACAGCCACGTTTCGGGGTCCAGCTCATAGGCATCCGAGTTACAGCCGAAGCAGTGGATGCCGTTTGCTGCACAGATTTCCACAATCGTTTTGATGGTGTCCTGGAAGGGTGCGATGATGTCTGCGCCATCGTTGATAAGCTGATTGCAGCTGGTGGTCTGAAGACCTGTGTCATCCCAGCTGCCGGTGAAGACGACGTTGACGGCAACGTTTTCATTCACAGACTGCGCGCCAAGGGTGAACGCGTCGATAGCGACGATAACGTCGGGGATGGGAATGGAGGCTACAAAGCCGATGTTATTTGTTTCGGTGTAAAGACCGGCAAGAACGCCTTCCAGATACCAGATATCCTGGATCGTTCCGTGCAGAACGGAGAAGTTGTCGCCGGCATGGTCGGTCAGAGGAATGGAATAGAACGCAACCTCGGGATGACGGTTTGCAACGTTTTTGCTGTATTCCAGATAACCGAACTGTGTGGGGATGATCACGCCGCAGCCCTGAGAGATCAGCTCCTCGATCACGCCCTCCACCTCGGAGTTCTGCGGGACGCTCTCTTTTAAAACGACTTCGACGCCGAGTTCAGACTCGATTCTCTGGGCCAGTTGGTAGAAACCGAAATTGAAGCCATAGTCATCCTTGCTGCCGCCGAGAACGATACCGACCTTCGAGGTGCCTTCGCCGGGCTTTTTATCGACCGAAGAATCAGAAGCGTCGGAAGCAGTGGAAGAGGTAGACGAGGTAGAATTGTCGCTGGCGGTGCTTGCAGTGCCTGATGTGCTGCTGCAAGCGGCAAGAGTCAGAAGCATGCAGGCGGAGAGAAGAATTGCGAGAAGTTTTTTCATTTCGATTTCTCCTTTGATTTGGGTTTTATTTGTCCGGACCGGAGGTTACTCCATGCCGGTACTTACGACTTTGATTTTTTCGGGCATGCTGGGCTTTTTGGAGGTGGAGATGACAGCCAGCGCTGCGAGCGTCAGAAGATACGGAAGCATCATGGTGAAATACATAGAAATCGCAACGCCCTTGACTTGCAGATAAACGATCAGAGCCTGCGCAAGGCCGAAGAGATAGGCGGCCATATAGGCGCGAAGCGGCTTCCAGGAGCAGAGGATGACGAGTGCGGAGGCGATAAAGCCGCGACCGTTGATCATGTCGTTTGCCCAGCCCAAGGTATAGATGCAGCTCATCTGCGCGCCGCCGATACCAGCAAGAACGCCGGCAAAAACGACTGCGCCGTATTGCAGCAGGCGGGGGTTATAGCCATAAGCGCGGGTCACCTCCGGCTGTTCGCCGACGGAGCAAACCAGAAGACCAAGCCTTGTCTTCGTCAAAATCCACCATACGATGACCGGAAGCAGGAAAGAAAGATACGTCAGAATGTCCTGGTTAAAAAGCGCGCTACCGATCAGCGGGAGTTTGCACAGACCGGGGATCGCGTAGGTGAGGCTTTTCCGAAAGGTAACACCTAACAGGTTTCTGCCGTAGAAGGCGGTAAGCCCCTGCGCAAGAAACATCAGAACAAATCCGGAAGCCATCATGTTGGTCTTGCGGTCAATAACGAGAAACGCCTGAATCAGCCCGACAAGTCCGCCCGCCAGCATGGCGGCAAGCGTGGCCAGAATCATGCTGTTTGTGGAATATGCCACGCCAAAACCGATACATGCACCCACCAACATGCTGCCTTCGACGCTTAAGCTGATGACACCGGCACGCTGGCTGACCATGTCGCCAAGGAGGGCGTACAGGATAGGAGTACCGGCTGCGATCATGTTTACGAGAATAACAGAAAGCTCACGCATGACTTTTCCTCCTTCCGAGAGTCATAATTGTCAGAAGAACAAACATCATTAAAATCTGAATGGATGCGGAAGGAAGACCGGTGTTGATTTCCATAGCATTGCCAGCAACCGTAAGACCTGCGATCAGAAACGCCGACAAGATTGCGAGAAGGGGATTGTTCCCAACGATTCCGGCCGCCAAAAACCCAAAAAAGCCCATGTTTGCGCCGGAATCAACGCGCATTCTTCCTTCAACACCAGCGATGAGAATGCTGCCCGCCAGACCCGCGATTGCGCCGGAGACAGTAAACAGGAGCGACTGAATCTTTTTGACATGCAGACCGGAATACAGCGCGGCGCGCGTGTTTCCGCCGATGGTATTGATGAGAAAACCAAATTTTGTTTTCTGAAGCACATACCACGCGAAAACGGCAGTAGCGAGGGAAATCAGAATACCGATATTTGCGCGTGTGCCAAAAAGCGTGTGGAATCTCAACTGAGAGGCGACCTCGCTTGTTTGCGGATAGTTCCAGCCTTTCGCATCCTTCAGAATACCGAAGAGCAAAAAAGAGATAAAATAGGTGGCGATATAATTCATCAAAATGGAGCAGAGCGTTTCGTTCATGCGCAGTTTCATTTTGAAAAGGACGGCAATTCCTGCCCAGATGCCGCCTCCGATCATACCGCTCAGAAGCATAAGGGGGATACCGATGGGAGCGGGAACCTGACGTAAAAATGTGGTGCCTGCGACTGCGGCAGTAAGCGCTCCGATTGCCATCTGCCCCTCGCCGCCAGCGTTTGCCATACCGACGCGGTAGGGGAGAATTGCTGTAAGAGAGGTCAGAATCAGAAAAGTCGCTTTTACGATTACCTCGCCAAAGCCATAGCGGCTTCCAAAAACGGCATTCAAAATGACGCCGTAGGTGGCGATCGGGTCTTTGCCTTCGGTGATCAGCAAAATGCCGAAAGCCGTGACAGGAAGAAAGATGGAAAGCAGAATGCGAATCAGGCGATGGCTGATTGCCGACTTGGCGCGAGAGGAGAGAGTGTTAGACATGGCTTTCTTCTCCTTTCAACATCAGTTTGCCGATTTCATTGAGATCGGCGGTATTGGCGTCGAACGGACCATATGCGCGATGTCCCGAAAGAACAAGTAGCTCGTCCGATAATTCGACCAGTTCCGGAAGGTCCTCGGAAATCAGAAGAACCGCAGCGCCGCCGTTGCGAAGTCGAAGAAGCGTTTCATGAACCACCGCGACTGTAGCAACGTCCAAGCCGCGGCTTGGGTAGCATGCAACCAGAACAGATGGATTGGAAATCACAGCCCGCGCGAAGGTCATGCGCTGGACATTGCCGCCGGAGAGCGTTCCGGCAAGGCGGTTTGCATCGGGGACGTTCAGATCACGGATTTCCGAATGCGAGGAGAATTCCTCCTCCAGAGCTTTCCAGTCGATGCGGCCGCCCTTTGTCTTCGCAGGCAAACCGGCAAGAACCATGTTTTGCAGGACCGTGAAGCTTCCGACAACATTGTCGTGAAGCGGATCCTCCGTCACCATGCGAAATCCCAGCGCAATTCGCTTTTCGGGATCGGCGGAGGAAATGGCTTCCGTGCCAAACGATATGGAGCCGCGGCGGATGGAACGAACGCCAAAGACGCTTTCGGCAAGCTCGCGCTGTCCGTTGCCGGAAATACCGGCAATTCCAACAATCCGACCGCGTTTCAGCTCAAAATTCACATTACAAAGGATTTCCTGGTTGTGATCGTCCAAAATGCAGACGTCCTTCAGACGAAGAGATGGAAGATCCAGGAAGGAAACGTCTTGCCTTGCGGATTTGACATTCATTCTGGAGATGTCTTCGCCGAGCATGAGACTGACGATTTTCTCCCGGTCAAATCCTTCCTCCCGTGTGACGCTGGCAGTAATTTTTCCAGCGCGCAGAATCGTGATCTGATCTGCGACCGTTACGATTTCGTTGAGCTTATGGGTGATGAAAACAATTGCGTATCCTTTGCTTTTGAAGTTGATCAGCATATCAAGAAAGCTGCTGATCTCGTGCGGAGCCAAAACAGAGGTCGGCTCGTCAAAAATCATCACGCGGGTACCTTCGTTGATGAGAACCTTGATGATTTCAATATGCTGGCGCTGTCCCAGATCCAGCTTCCAGACTTCCTCATCGGGATCGACGCCGAGATGATACTCCTCTGAGATTTCAAGAATTCGTTTGCGGAGCAGCTGCTTTTTCATGACAAAGCTGCTGTTTGCCAGAGAAATAAAAATGTTTTCCAGAACGGTAAAGGCAGGAATCAAACGGAAATCCTGAAAAACCATGCGAATCCCCTT
>JAGBBE010000091.1 GCA_017938645.1 Clostridia bacterium | reverse complement strand
GCTGCCCGAAGGCGTTGAGATGGTTATGCCTGGCGACAACATCGACATGGAGATCACCCTGATCACCCCCATCGCCATCGAGCAGGGCCTGCGTTTCGCTATCCGTGAAGGCGGCCGCACCGTTGGTTCCGGCGTTGTTGCCAGCGTCATCGAGTAACCAGGGGCTGAGCCCCTGGACCCCAGTTCGCGATTGAGCTGACTTCTTCTTCAAAGTTGGCTCCGCGTGAAGCTGGAGTTCAGATAACTTTACTGCCTGCCGCCCGTTAATGGGCGGGCGGCGGGTTTCCGTCCACACTGAAGTAGGAGGTGGCCAACGTGGCAAGCGTTGCCCGTAACAAGGTTATGCTGGCCTGCACCGAGTGCAAGCAGCGTAACTACAATTCCATGAAGAATAAGAAGAACACCCCCGATCGCATCGAGCTGAACAAGTACTGCCGTTTCTGCAAGAAGCATACGGCTCACCGCGAAACCAAATAAGCAAGATCCCCTTTGCTTGCGAGGAGTGAATACCATGAGTGAAAAGAAGGCCGTGTCCAAGAACACCAAGCCCAACTTCTTCGTCCGCTTCGGCAACGGCTGCGTTGCTCTGGTCAAGAAGATCGGCAATGCGTTCAAGAACATGTGGCGTGAGCTGCGCAAGGTCACCTGGCCTAGCCGCGAAAAGCTCGTCAACTTCTCGACCATTGTGGTTCTCTTCATCGTGTTCATGATGGTCGTTATCGGTTTGCTGGACCTGGGTGCTTCCCAGCTGGTGAACCTGATCATGAGCCTGTAAGGAGAACACCATGGCCGAAAACAGCAAAGAGCCTTGCTGGTATGTGGTGCACACCTACTCCGGCTATGAGAACAAGGTCAAGGACACTCTGGAGAAGGCTGTTGAGAACAACGGCATGCAGGACCTGATCTTCGACGTGCGCGTCCCGGTTGAGGACGTGGTTGAGATCAAGGGCAACAAGCGTGTCAAGTCCCAGCGCAAGGTTTACCCCGGCTACGTGCTTGTGCACATGATCGAGACCAGCGAGAGCTGGTATCTGGTGCGCAACACCCGCGGCGTAACCGGCTTTGTCGGCCCCGATTCCAAGCCTGTGCCCCTGACCCCGGCTGAGGTGGAAATGATGCTGTCCACGCAGAAAAACAGCGTGGAGTTCGGCATTGCCATCGGCGAGGAAGTACGGATCCTGGCCGGCCCGCTGGAGAATTTCACCGGCGTGGTCGAAGATGTGGATACCGTACGTCAGAAGCTGACCGTAAAGGTCAAAATGTTCCTTGGTCGCGAAATGCCCGTGGAAGTGGATCTGTCCGAAGTCGAAAAGATTCAGGCCAAGTAATCCACACCCGGTTATTTTGCGCTGGAAGCTCTCCCCACATTGGAGAGCAGTGGGAGGAACGGCAAAGACCGTTCCGCCATGACCACAATAAGGAGGTGCCATTCCCATGGCAAAGAAAGTCAAATCCCTGATTAAGCTCCAGGTTCCCGCCGCTAAGGCAACCCCCGCGCCGCCTATCGGTCCTGCGCTGGGTCAGCACGGCGTGAACATCCCCGGTTTCTGCAAGGAGTTCAACGAGCGTACCCAGAAGGACGCCGGCATGATCATTCCCGTCGTCATCACTGTGTACACCGACCACACCTTCTCCTTCATCACCAAGACTCCCCCCGTTCCGGTTCTGATCAAGAAGGAACTGAACCTGCAGACCGCTTCCGGCCGCCCCAACCGCGACAAGGTTGGCCAGCTGACCCAGGAACAGGTCCGCAAGATCGCCGAGATCAAGAAGCCTGACGTGAACGCCACCGATATCGAATCCATCATGAGCATGGTGAAGGGTACCGCGCGCTCCATGGGCATCACCGTCGAAGAGTAAGACGAGTCAAGTGTGGGAGGACATTGTGCCGTTAGCACCACAGGAAGGAAAGAAGCATGAAACACGGTAAGAAATATGTTGACAGCGCGAAGCTGATCGATTCCCTGAACGCCTACGATCCGGAAGAAGCCATCGCTCTGGCTCTCCAGACCAGCAAGGCCAAGTTCGACGAGACCATCGAGATCCATGCCCGCCTCGGCGTTGACCCCCGTCACGCTGACCAGCAGGTTCGTGGTTCCGTGGTTCTGCCCAACGGCACCGGCCGCACCGTTCGCGTGCTGGTTGTGACCAAGGGCGACAAGATCAAGGCTGCTCAGGATGCCGGCGCTGATTTCGTTGGCGGCGAGGAAATGATCGAGAAGATCAAGACCGAGAACTGGTTCGGCTTTGACGTGATGATCGCTACCCCCGACATGATGGGCATCGTTGGCCGCATCGGTCGTATCCTGGGCCCCAAGGGCCTCATGCCCAACCCCAAGAGCGGCACCGTGACCATGGACGTGGCCAAGGCCGTTCAGGATACCAAGGCTGGTAAGGTCGAGTACCGCGTGGACAAGACCTCCATCGTGCACTGCCCCATCGGCAAGGCCTCCTTTGCCCCCGAGAAGCTGCAGGAGAACCTGCAGGTTCTGATGGAAGCCATCATCAAGGCCAAGCCCGCTGCTGCCAAGGGTACTTACATCAAGTCTCTGTACCTGACCGCCACCATGGGCCCCGCCATCAAGGTCAACCCCCTGAAGTTCTAATTCAGGTTCGGCTTTGCAGCCCCGTTTCAGCAATGGAACGGGGCTTTTTGTATGCAAATTTCTGTGCTATAATAGCTCGAATGCAATATGAAAGGATGACGGCCATGCAGCGGATGAAACAGGAAGTGCTGAATGGACTGCTGTGCATATTGGCGATTGCAGGCAGCGTGCTGCAATGGGAAGTGCAGGGCGCGGCGAAGCTGCTCATGACGCTGCTGGCAGCGGCGGTATTGACAGAAGGCGCAGCGCATGTCCGTGCTGAAAAGAGAATCCATCAGACGGCATGGATGCTTGGTTTCCTGTTGGCGGCATTTCTGGTGGTCGGGCGTGAAATCAACCGCTATGAAACGATTGAACGATTGATCACGATGTCCTATCTGCCGAAGACAGCGCTCAGGTTTGCAGGTATGACTGTGTTGATGTATTCCGCACTGAAATGGATCCTGCATGTGTGCGTAAAGCCGCACAAGCCGTCCATTCGTTATCAGCCAAAGTTGTGGATGATCTGGCTGGCCATTTTTGTCTGCTGGATTCCGTACCTCATCGTCTTCTATCCGGGATGTCTCAGTTTTGACTCGCTGCGTGAAATCAATATCCTGCTGGGACTGGAGCCTTTGTCCAATCATCATCCGATCATCCATCAGTGGACAATGGCGCCTTTTGTGTGGATTGGTCAGACCATTGGCTCCCTTGAAACAGGCATTGCAATGTACAGCCTTTTCCAGATGGCGGCAATGTCACTGATCTATGCAGTGGCGATTCATCAACTTGGCAAGCGCGGCCTGAGCCTGTGGCTGCAGATTCTGCTGATTGCCTTCTATGGACTCAATACAATCAATGCATTTTACAGCATTACCGCGTGGAAGGATATCCTTTTCGGCGGATTCACGCTGCTGCTGATGCTCGTGCTCACCAAGCTGTCCTGCGAAGACAGACAGCCCCTGCGCTTCTGGCTGGGCCTGACGGCGCTGCTGTTTCTGTTTAGCATTTACCGCAACAACGGATACTATGTGTTCCTGCTTGCGCTGCCGCTCTATCTCTTGTTCAACCGAAAAGTCTGGAAACCGCTGCTGGCTGTGGCAGCCGCTGTGGTGGTACTGGTGAACAGCTATCAGTTCCTGATCTTCGACATACTGGGTGCGAAGGAATCGGCTAGCGGTGAGATGCTCTCCGTGCCGATGCAGCAAATTGCGCGTACACTCATGTATCATCGTGACAGTGTGACGGAAGAGGAACAGGAGATTCTCTCGGAGGTTTTCACGTCTCTGCCTGAAGTCAGGCGTGTTTATCATCCTCACCTTGCCGATCATGTCAAGGATCTGTTCCTGTCAGAGGTATTTGATGAAAATCCCGGAAGGTATCTGCGGGTGTGGCTGAAAATCGGTCTGCGCAATCCCATCGTTTATGTGGATGCATTCCTCTACCAGTGTCACGGCTACTGGTATCCCGACGTGCCATACCAGGCGGTATGGTCCAAAATTCTCAACAACACGCTGGGACTCAGTACCAATGAAACAGCTGCTACAGCTTTCCTTCGAGAAACCCATCTGGCGCTGGAAGCATCGAAGCTGCCGGGGCTTCTCTACCGTCCGGCAACCTTCGTGTGGCTGGTGCTGCTCGCGTTGGCGATCCTGATCTGCAAGCGCCGTTCAAAGCTGGCTGCGCCGATGCTTTTTCTGCTGGGTCTGTGGCTGACGACGCTTCTGTCGCCCGTATATGCAGAAACGCGATATCTCTACGGTGTAATGGTTTCTGCACCCATCTATCTGGGCATTGCCCTGACGGAATCTCCGCAAAAAGACAAGGCATCCTGAAAAGGGATGCCTTTCCCATTTCTGCAAGATATGCTATAATCCATAATGGCAGTCTATGGGCTGCCTGAGGAAACAACAAAGGGGAACACAACCCATGATTTTGATCTCGGTACAGGACGTTGTCAAAGGCTTCGGCGCGCATGAGGTGCTTAAGGGCGTATCCTTCAGCCTGCAGAAAGGCGAAAAGATGGGTCTGGTCGGCGTGAATGGCTGCGGCAAAACGACGCTGATGCGCGTAATCACCGGCGAGATGGAAGCTGATGGCGGAATGATCCACAAAAACAAGGATCTGCGCATCGGATATCTGAAGCAGGTGGACGATATCGCTCTCACGGATACCGTGTGGGGCGCGCTTTTGCGTGTGTTCGAGGATGTTATCGCCATGGAACGCCGCCTGCGCGCGCTTGAAACGGAAATGGAGAACAACTCCGATCCCGAGACCGCCATGAAGCTGACCAACGACTATCAGCGTCTGCTGGACCGTTTCAACGAGGCCGAGGGTTATGCCTACGAAGGCGAAATGCTCGGCGTGCTCAACGGCCTTGGACTCAAGCCCGAGATGCACGACCGTCAGGTGTCCACGCTTTCCGGCGGAGAGCGCACGAGGCTGTCGCTTGCAAAGCTGCTTTTGCAAAAGCCTGACGTCATCTTCATGGACGAGCCCACCAACCATCTCGACCTTGAGGCCATTGAATGGCTGCAGGGCTACCTGACCGAGTACAAGGGGTCGCTTTTGCTCATCAGCCA
Source organism: Clostridia bacterium (assembly GCA_017938645.1). The sequence continues at coordinate 9,214 of JAGBBE010000091.1, read as the reverse complement.
TGACCGTTATTTCCTCGATCATGTCTGCAACACCATGGGCGAGATTCTCGGCGGCAAGATGATCAAGTTCACCGGCAACTACACTGAGTACATGCGCAAGCGTACTGCTGATTTTGAAACGCGCATGAAGGCCTACAACCTCCAGCAGAAGGAAATTGAACGCGAAAAGGCCATCATCGAACGCTACCGCAGCTTCAACCGCGAAAAGAGCATCAAGGCAGCCGAAAGCCGTCAGAAGCGGCTGGATCGCATTGAACGTCTGGAAAAGCCGGTGGAGGAGCATCAGGTGCATTTCTCCTTCGACGCGCGCAGACGCTCGGGCGAGGAGGCGCTGGAGGTTAAAAACCTCGCCAAGACCTACGACGGCGAACCGGTTTTTGAAAACATCTCCTTTAAGATGCGCACCGGCGACCGCGTGGCGCTCATCGGTCCCAATGGCGTGGGCAAGTCGACCCTGTTCAAGATTCTCGTCAATCACCTTGCGCCCGACCGGGGCAGCGTCAGGTTCGGCACCAACATCGATCTGGGCTACTACGATCAGCATCAGCAGGAGCTCAATCCCAACAACACGGTGCTGGATGAGGTGTGGAACACCTTCCCGACCATGGAGCAGAGCAAGATTCGCGGCGCGCTGGGCATGTTCCTCTTCTCCGGCGATGATGTGTTCGATACCATCTCCAGCCTCTCCGGCGGCGAGCGCGGACGTGTGGCGCTGACCAAGCTCATGCTCAAGCGCGATAACCTGCTCCTCCTCGACGAACCCACCAACCACCTCGACATGGACAGCCGCGAAGTCCTCGAGGATGCTCTGCAGGACTTCCCCGGCACCATCCTGGCCATCAGTCACGACCGCTATTTCATCAACCGCTTCGCCAACCGCGTCATCGTGATGAACGCCGACGGCGTGGTCGAATACCTCGGCAATTTCGACGACTACATCGAAAAGCGTGACCGTCCCGTGCCGCCCACGGTGGCCAATCCCGAAATGACCAAAACGGCCATCACCCGCGAACGCAAGCGTGACCGTCAGCAGTCCGCGCGCATCCGCGAGCTGAAAGCCGCCGTCAAAAAAGCCGAGGAGGCTATCGAGGCCAACGAAGCCCGCATCGCCGAGCTCGAAGCCGTCCTCGCCGATCCCGACACCTACGCCGATCCCGCCAAAGCCCAGAAAGTCGGCGAAGACTACCGCGCCGAACAGGACAAAACCGACGCCCTCTACGAAGCTCTCGAACTCGCCGAGCTCGCCGTGGAGGAAGCAGAGGCGGAGTAACGGAGGAAGAGGGGACGCCGGGAGGCTCCGCCTCCCAGACCCACCGCCAAAGGGTTTCACCCTTTGGAATCCCGTGCTTAGGGTAAAATTTTAGCTGCATGTTCAGTTGCATGACTGATTATGCGGCTTTTTGATTTGGGTGAACGAAAAGAGGATTGAAACTGCGTCTATATGAATGTGTAGACCAATGAAATGGAGGAATGTGCCATGAGGCTCGAAGAACTGATCGACCTCTATGGGGATGAGATTCTCCGCCTGTGTCTGGGCTATCTGGGACAGCGGCAGCTGGCAGAGGATGCATTTCAGGAGACGTTCATCAAGGCGTGGAAAGCAGCAGACTCTTTTCGGGGTGAAAGCAGCGTGAAAACGTGGCTGAATCGAATCGCTGTCAATACCTGCCGCGATATGCTGCGTACAGGTTGGTTCAGAATGCAGCGCAGGAGCGAGCCGGTTGAAACGCTGCTGGATCTGGCTGCGCCGGAAACGAACTGGGTCGAATCACCTGTTCGAACAGCGGTGTTGAATCTTCCGGGAAAATACCGTGAGATGATTGTGCTCTATTATGATCAGGGGATGAATCTCTCGGAAATTGCGCAGATGCTTCATTTGTCGCAGAATACGGTGTCCACACGGCTTCGAAGGGCGCGAAAGAAATTGGAAGAAGCGCTGAAAGGAGAGGTTGAACTGTGAAAAAAGAAGAGTTGGTTTCATGCTACCGCAGTGAAATGGCCTGCGTTCAGGTGTCTCCTCAGCTCAGACGGAGAACGCTGGAGGCGGCCGAAAATCTGGAGAAAAAGGGAAAACAGAAAAGACTGTCTGTCGTTCTGGCAATTGCAGTGATTCTTCTGCTGCTGGGAACGGCAGGTGTTGCAGGGATCTATCGGGCAGGAATGCTGGACTTTGCAGGCCAATTCATGGGCAGCTATGTGCCTGAGGATGCACAGCTGTATGTGCAGTCCGATCTGCTGAACATGGAAAACGATGTGGTGTCCGTGGAAGTCAAAGAATTGTATTATGACGGGTATCTTTCCCGGATAACGGTAGACGTCATCCCCAAGGAGCCCCATGTCATGCTTCTTGGCGCAGATATGGCGCCTGATGATAACTGGCAGAATATGACGCGCCTGAATCGCAAATGGGATGAAAACGATCAGCGCACGGCAGCAGATCTCTATGCACAGGGACAGTATCAGGCGGCCTATGCGGTGGAAATATGGTTTGAGCCGGAATGGGACGGCGTCGGCGGCGGAACCTCCGACTATCATCTGAATGAGGATGGAACGCTGACACTGTATGATCAGCAGGAGTATACAGACCCGCTTGCAGTACGTTCAGGCATCCTCCGGGTCAGCCTGACGCCGTATCAGACGCCGCTAACGGCTCATAGCCAGCTTCTGCCGGATCAACGGCTCCGTTTGGAACATCCGGTGCAAATGACGGAAGCCAAATTCGAGGGCGAGGTATGGTACAGCACAGAACCCAGGCTTTTTGAATCAGTGGGCATCTGCGTGGACGAGGTGCGTCTGGAAAGACGAGCTCATGAAATACATTTCACAATCACAGGAAGCATTGTAAACCGAAAGAAATACGAGGCTGCAGAAGGCGGATTGTGGTTTGAATTCATCGATCCTGACAGCACGGCGGAGCAGCCCCACCTTCAGCGGCTGAAAAGCGGCATGACCGCTACAGGCAGTGTAAATCAAACCGGAGACCGTTTCATTCAGCAAGGAACGCTCGGCAGAGATGAACTGCATGAAACCTACATCCTTCGTGCTTTTCACATCATCTCCAAGGAGCGCTACGAAGCACACGCTTTTTCCATGACCCAATCCAAATAACAAAAAGCAGCGTCTCTCCTCAAGGAGAAACGCTGCTTTTACATCCGATCGCACAAGCGAGCCCCGACACCCTCCGGTGCTGCGGACGGCGAATGTGTCGGTACTTTTGCCCACCGCAGGTGAGGGGCGGTCTTATGTGCAAGGCCAAACTCCGTCGTCCAACTCCCGCGAAGCGGTCCGGGGTGCAGGGGCTCAGCCCCTGCTGATGAGGGCGCGGCCTACGCCCATCAGGGTAACGGTGGGGCAGAGGGCGGGCAGGAGAACGGTGTCGCCGGCTTTCAGGGCGATGACGTCGCCGTCCCAGCTCAGAAGAAGGCTGGAGAGCGCGGTCAGCATGCGGAAGCTGTCGGGATTGGGTGCGAGCTCGCATTCGCCGTTGACCAGAGCGCATTCCAGACGGAAGGCGGGTACGTCGAGCAGGGAGACGATTTCGTTGGAGCCGCTTTCAGGCATGAAGGCACGCTGACCCTTGAGGGCGGTGTCGATCACGTCAAGGGACTGACGGATGTGCAGCGGACGCTTCTCGCCGGCGGCGTTGGTGCGGTTGTAGTCCCAGAGACGGTAGGTCACGTCGCTGGACTGCTGGATTTCGTAAAGCAGGATGCCGCCGCCGATGGCATGCACCATGCCGGCGGGCATAAAGTAGACGTCGCCGGGCTTCACAGGCACGCGTTCGATGAGCGCCTCAACGTCCTCGCCGCCGGTGAGGGCCTTTTCGAGCTGGGCGGTGGTAACGCCGTCCTTCATGCCGTAGAGGATGGAGGCGTTTTCCTCAGCCTTGAGAATGACCCATGCTTCGGTTTTGCCGAATTTGCCTTCGTGCTCGCGGGCGTAGGGATCGTCGGGATGCACCTGTACGCTCAGCTGTTCCTTCGCGGCCAGCAGCTTGAGCAGAAGCGGGAACTCCTGACCGGCAAAGCGGCCCACCAGACGGGCGCCCTCGCGGTCGATGAGCTGGGTGAGGGTTTCTCCGCGGGAAGTGCGGCTTTCCAGCTTCGGGATGGCGCTCACTTCCAGCGCCTCGCCGGTGCGGTCGTCGGGAATCTCGCGTCCGAAAACGGTGCTGAGCGCGTCGCCGCCCCACGGGGTCATGTCGCCGTGACGGTAGGCGGGATACATGCGCATGGGCAGCATGGGCGTTTCACTGCTGAGCGGAGACTCGAAGCAGACGTAGTCCATGTCGAAATTCTCAAAGTGTATGCGGCCCACTTCGCGGGTCAGCTCGGAGGAGAAGCAGCGAAGCATCTTTTCATCCTCGCAGCTGATGTCCACACGAAGGCTGTCAAAGCCGGCGCGCAGGGCTTCATCCTTAACGAAGTTGAGCACGCGGCTGGCCATCTGGGTGCCGAAAACGCCGGGCATCATGGCAAAGCGGTGCAGGGTGGCGGGCTTTACGCCATAGTGCCACTCCATGCTGCTGTACTCCTCGGACAGATCGCCGGAAAGCACAAACGCGCCGCAGAGCACGCCGTCCTCATCCACGCGGTAGAGTTCGCCGGACGCAATGTCGTTTTCCAGCTGGGCGGCGGTGGGGTAGACGTCCCAGGTCCACTGCTTGAGGCCGCACTTGCGCATGTCGGCGATGACGTCCTGATAGAGCTTGCAGATGTCTTTGAACTGGGCAGCTTTGACCTTCGAAAACTGAATGCTCATGTTGCTTGTCCTCCGTATCGGTCTGTATGGATTAAGGCTGGGTCTGAGGTTCGGTAAGCATCGTCTGGCGAAGGAGGGATGGAAGCGCCTCCTCGTGGGTTTTGGGACAGGTAACGGCGTAGACAGCCGTATCGCTCTGCGCAAACACGCAGATGTTCACGTCGTTTTCCATGCGGGCTGCATTGAGGCCGCCCAGGGCATAGAGCGCAGTAGCGTCCAGTTTGTAGCCGTTCTGATGGATCAGCGAAACCGCCGACGTGGGACGGATGCTCTCCACCGTCAGCTGCGCGCCATCCTCCATCAGGTAGGTGAGGGTCACGCAGCGGGCATATCCGCCTTCGAATGCGGTGTCGTAGATGCGTGCCTTGCGCATTTCCGCGCCCTGATAAAAAGAGAGCACCGGCTCGCCGAACGTTTCAGCAAGGCTTTCGATGTTTGCCTCGCCCGGAGCTTCAAAGGGGCTCATGGGCATAGTGATCGTATTCTCGATGGCGGGAGCGGCGTTTTTGGCGTCCTCCTCCGGCTCGCCCAAGAGCAAAAACACATAGGCGAACACAAGCGCAAGAATCAGCAGCAGGGCCGCGCCGATGCGCGTGAGGATGCGGCGGAGGGCGGAAGGCTCTTTGGGCGCGGCTTCCTCTTCGGCAAGCACGGGCTGCGAAGGGATTTTTTCTTTGGACAAGGAACTGTCCTCCTTAACAGGTCTGGGTCGGGATGGGATGTCCCATCTTTTCCAGTTCTTCGTTCACCCACTGGGGCTCGCTGCCGGTTTCGGTGAGGAACGCGGAGTAGATGGCCTCCGAAAGCAGCGCGCGCTGCTGGGGTGCAAGGGCCTCGTCGGCGCGGATTTCGGCAATCATCATCGCCACCGGCTGCGCAAGCACCCGGCTCATGCGGTTGTCGAAGCGGAAGCCGAAAATGGAACGGGTGAAGCGGCTGCTGCCCTTGAGAAACAGCGAGACGAACTCACATCCCAGCCTGCGCAGATAACGGCGCAGATATGCGTCGCGGTCGGGCGCAAGCTCGAGGCAGCGCAGCAGATGCGGATGCTCGAAAAGCTCCGTGCGCATCTTTTGCTTCTGATCCGCTGTGAAGTCCTTCGGGGTCAGATACATGTGCCACAGGTAGCACTTGATCACGGAAAAATCCAGCGCGCGCGAACTGCGCTCGTGGAGCCTGCCGTGAAACAGGATCGCCTCGGCGATTTCGAGGCAATCGGGATAGTCCTTTTCGGCCTGAAGAAGCAGCTCGTGCTTCTTGACAGGATCCTTCAGCCTGTCCGCTTCCCTGAGCGCCTTCATTGCGCCCTCGGGTACGGAGGCGGCTTTTCCGGGCATCGCAGCGCCGCAATACGGACAGAACGCTGCGTCCTGAGGCTGAACAGCCTTACCGCAGTGAGTACATACAGGAAGTGACATAATCCATACCTCCTCAGGCTATATGATACGCGAAAAACAGCGTTAAAGTCAAGGCTTTCCCTTGACAACGGACGGTTTGGGTGCTATATTGTCCCTATCCCGGATGACGTGGGACGAGCCGCGCTCCAGATGCATTTTCAGAGACTGCCGCCTTGGCTGCAAGCGGCGGATGCAAAGGGCTTTTCGGACACCACCCGCCGACGGCGACGCTTTGCGCGCGATACAGCGCTTTCAATGAGTGGAGAATCCCTGCGGATTCTTCAAGCAGGGTGGAACCGCGAGCGATTTTGATCGCCCGTCCCCGCACACGATGTGGGGACGGGCGTTTTGCTTTGTCCCGCAGAATAAGGAGGGATTGAGTGAACCCGATGAAGCTGGCGGCCTATGCGCTCTACCATGTGCTGGGCAAGAGACTGCCGGTATCCTACGAAAACGGCGGCGCGGCAGCGCGGAAACTGCGCGCGTTCTGTGCGCGGTATCTGTTGAAGGAATGCGGAAAAAACGTCAACGTTGAGCGCAATGCCCGCTTCGGGCGCAATGTGGTGCTGGGCGACAACTCCGGCATCGGCGCAAACGCGGTGGTTTCTGCAGGCACCGTCATCGGCAGCAATGTCATGATGGGGCCGGACTGTATCATCTACAACCAGATGCACCGCTTCGACCGCACCGACATTCCCATGAACCAGCAGGGCTACGGCCCGGTTCAGCCCGTCGTGATCGGAAACGACGTATGGATCGGCAGCCGCGTAACCATCATGCCCGGCGTAAAGGTGGGGGATGGCAGCGTGATTGGCGCGGGCGCTGTGGTAACGCATGATGTACCGCCCTATGCCGTGGTCGGCGGCGTTCCGGCCAAAGTGATCAAGTACCGCAAGTAAGCAATCTATAAAGGAGAGAAACCCAAATGATTCTGACCATGTTTGAAAAGGCCTACGAAGTGGCCGAAAATTCCTCTGTGGGTGATCTGATCAAGGCGCAGATGCCCGATGATCTCAAGAAGTACCTCGCCGTGCAGCTCGAGGACGGCTCCATGCAGGATCTCTTTGCCCCCGTTGCCAAGGATCAGGTTGTGACCCCCGTCACCTTCGAGGATGAAGCCGGCCGCAAGGTGTTCTTCCACTCCGCCAGCCACCTGATGGCCATGGCTGTCAAGAAGCTCTATCCCAATGCCAAGGTTGCCATTGGCCCCGCCATCGCCGACGGTTTCTACTACGACTTCGACGTAGAGCCCGCCTTCACCATGGACGACCTGGCCAAGATCGAAAAGGAAATGCAGCACCTGGCCAAGAAGAGCATCCGTCCGCGCCGCTATCTGATGCCCCGCGAGGAAGCCATTGCCTACTTCCAGCAGAAGGAAGAGCCCTACAAGGTGCAGCTGATCGAGGATCTGCCCGAAGATGAGGAGATCTCCTTCTACGAGATGGGCGAGTTCACCGATCTGTGCGTCGGCCCCCATCTGCCCAATCTTTCCTATATTAAGGCCTTCAAGCTGACCCACGTGGCCGGCGCATACTGGCGCGGCGACGAGCACAACAAGATGCTGTGCCGTATCTATGCCACCGCGTTCCCCACCAAGGATCAGCTGCAGGCGCACCTCGACCGCATCGAGGAAGCCAAGAAGCGCGACCACCGCAAGCTGGGCCGCGAACTGGATCTGTTTGACATCCGCGACGAGGGCCCCGGCTTCCCGTTCTTCTATCCCAAGGGAATGATCCTGCGCAACCTGCTGGAGGATTACTGGCACCAGCTGCACCGCAAGGCCGGCTACGAGGAGATCAAGACGCCCATCATGCTCAACCGCGGCCTGTGGGAGCGTTCCGGTCACTGGGATCACTACAAAGAGAACATGTACACCACCAAGATCGACGAGACGGACTTCGCCATCAAGCCCATGAACTGCCCCGGCGGCATTCTGGTCTACCAGCGCAAGCTGTGGAGCTACCGCGATCTGCCCATCCGCTCCGGCGAGCTGGGTCTGGTGCACCGTCACGAGAAGAGCGGCGCTCTGCACGGCCTCATGCGCGTGCGCTGCTTCACGCAGGATGACGCGCACATCTTCATGACTCCCGAGCAGATCAAGGATGAGATCAAGGGCGTCTACAACCTGATCAACGAAGTCTACACCCGTTTCGGCTTCCCCTATCATGTGGAACTGTCCACTCGTCCCGAGGGCTCCATCGGCACCGACGAGATGTGGGAGATGGCCACCAATGGTCTGCAGGGCGCTCTGGACGAACTGGGCGTGCCCTACGTGATCAACGAGGGCGACGGCGCGTTCTACGGCCCGAAGATCGACTTCCACCTCACCGACTGCCTCGGACGCACCTGGCAGTGCGGCACCATCCAGCTGGACATGAACCTGCCCGAGCGCTTCGACCTGACCTACACCGGCGCTGACGGCGAGAAGCATCGTCCCGTCATGATCCACCGCGTGGTCTTCGGTTCCATCGAGCGCTTCATCGGCATCCTGATTGAGCACTTCGGCGGCGCGTTCCCCACCTGGCTGGCTCCTGTGCAGGTGAAGGTGATGACCATCACCTCCCGCAGCGACGAGGCTGCCCGCGAGATCGCCAATATGCTGGAAGACGCCAATCTGCGTCCTGAGCTCGATCTGCGCAACGAAAAGATCGGCTTCAAGGTCCGCGAGGCCCAGATGATGAAGATCCCCTACATGTTCGTTCTCGGCGACCGCGAGGCGGAAAACCGCACCGTTACCATCCGCAACCGCAAGGGCGAAAATCTTGGCACCTTCTCCTTTGAAGAGGCTGTTGCCATGGTCAAAAAGCTCAACGACGACAAAACCATCGATTGACAGGGGCGGTGCCCCTGCACCCCAAAAACCAGCGTTTCTTCGTGTTGAAGGGACGCTGGTTTTTTTGCGCAGTTTTGCGCGGGGAATGTGTGTGTACACATGATACTCGTACCGACGAGGAACGGGTTCTACTTTTTCCGGAAAAAGTAGCAAAACGAAGGCGACGCGTCGCTCCGGGAAATCCCCTCGATTACCCGTTTTGGGAACGGGAGGGCGCGAAGGG
>JAGBBE010000090.1 GCA_017938645.1 Clostridia bacterium | reverse complement strand
GTCAACAAAGCAAGAACCCAAAACCTTTCACCCACGCCAAGCCGAATTGCGCGCCCCGTTTCCAAACCGGGCAATCAAGGGGATTTCCCGAAGCGACGCCGTCGCCAGCTTTTTGCCTACTTTTTCTGGAAAAAGTAGGACCCGTCCCTCGTCGGCACGAGTATCATGCACCGCGCAAAACTGCGCAAAAAGAGGAGCCTCTGCCATCCGGCATCAGCTCCTCTTTTTCAATTGTTACTCATTTCCCTCGTCGCTCTCCGCGGCGTGATAGCGCTGCATGCGCGTCGCGCGGCGGCGGACGGCGGTTTCGCCATCAGCAGTCTCCTGCGCAGCGGGCGCCACCGTGCCGATGGGCCTTGCATAGGGATTGCTGGAAACCGGTGCAGAGGGCTTTTCCGTCACAGGCGCGGCGTAGGGATTGCTCTCCTCGCGCTGGCTGCCTGCCATGGCTGCTCCTGCCGCGCTGAAGGGATTGACTCCCTGCTGGCTGGATACAGGCTTCATGTACGGGTTGACAGTCGGAGTGCTCTCAGGCGCACTGCCGGTGATGGTTCCGGTACTACCGGTGATGGTTCCGGCACTGCCGGTGATGGTTCCGCTGCTGTAGGGATTTCGCACCGGCTGCACACCTGCCTGAGGCGCGGTGCTCTGCGGATTGGGCGCAGCCACAGCGCGGCGTGCATAGGGACTGGCCGCAGTGGTTCCGGCCGCCGAAGCAGCCTTGGCGCGTCTGGCAGCCGCCGCACGGGCAGCGGCCTTGCGGCGCTTGTTCTGGTTGAGCGCGTAGGCGTATACGCCGCCTGCGCCGCCTACCAGCACCACAGCGCCCGCCAGCAGGCCCCACGGCACGCTGCTGGTCTGGGTTTCCTTGCTCTCGTCCTCGTAGTTGATGGGAATCATCGTGCCGATGGCGAAGGTCGCGGTCGGCGCGGGCGTGGGCGTAGCGGAAACGGAACCGAGGTCGTCAGAACGGATGTAGCCGGTCTTGCCGTCGTAGGTCACGGCATACCACTTGGTGCCGGAGAGCATCACCGTGCCGGTAATCCTGATCTCCGCACCCTTGGGCAGCGTAACCGCGCCGGAGTTGGTGTTCGCAGACTGATAGAACTTCGTGTCCGCATCGGTGGTATAGGTGCCGTTGGGCACAGCAGTGGCGGCAGGCGTTGCATAGGGATTGAAGGGCTGCCAAGTGCTCTGCACGCCCGCATTGGGGTTCTGCCACGCGCCTACGTTCCAGTCCTCCACGGAGGACACATTGCCCTGCGTGGCCGAGCCGGTGGAGCCGGAGGACGGCTTCTGGGTCACAGGCGTGGAAACGGTGGTGTTGTTGGTGATGCCCTGATAGTACTCGGTGCTGCCCATGAAGGAGGTGAACTCCGTGAGGCTCATCTGGTGGAAGTAATCGCCGTGCACCCAGCCGACCTGGCCGGAGTAGTTGACGTTATACCACGTTACGCCGTTGACCACGCGGGTGCCGGTGATGAGCGCCATGGCGTACTTGTTGAGCATCTTGATGCGGGTTCCGCCGGGTTCAGAGCGGAAGTTGACGCCGTCGGAGGTGATGTAGCCGTAGCTGGACGCGCCGTTGGGATCGTACTGATCCGGCGTGCCGGTGGAGGTATCGCCGCCGCCGGAGAGGTACTCATCGACCTCGTCGGAGGTGAGCTTGCGCAGCTGACCGTCGCGCACATAGCCGTCCACGCCGTCGTAGCGGGTCTTGTGCCAGAGATAGCCGTTCTGATCGTATTCCTGACCGGACACGGTGACGACCACGTTGATCTTGAGGTACTTGGCCTCGGAGGCGGTGGTCATGTAACGGCGCAGCGGCACACCGTCCATCAGGGTGATGTAGAGGCCGGGGTTCTGCTCAGGCTCCTTGTTTTCCTTTTCCTCCTCCATGCGCGCGGCGGCTTCCTCGCTGGAGATGCGGCGCACATGATCGCCGCTCACCCAGCCCAGCTTGCCCGCAGCGGCGCCGGTCTGGATCACGGAGGAATACCACTCGGTGGCTCCGCTCATCTGCTGGCCGTTGGTGAGGATCACCGTATCCACCGGCAGCACAGCCTTCGAAGCGGCGCTTGCGCCTGGCTGTTCGCGCAGAGAGGTCTGCTGGGTCACCAGCAGGTAGCCGAGGTAGTTCTGGGTTTCGGCAGGCTGATAGTAGAACAGCACGGTGGTGTAATCGGCCTTGCCGCTTTCGTCCACGATGACGCGGCTGTTGGTGTTGTAATTGGAACGCACATACTTGCCCTTGGTGGCGATGAGCGCCTCATCGGGCTCCAGATTATGCGTGCCGGGCGTGAGCTTGCGCACTTCCTCGGCGATCACGGTGCCGTTTACGCTGTCCTGATAGCGCACGGTCACGTCGGCGGTGACGCTGGCGTCGTAATAGGTGAAGAAGACGCTGTTGGGCTCGGCCACCAGGTCTCCGCCCACAGTCACGGTATAGCTCTGCGTGGAGGCGCTGAGCGCATATCCGGCAGGCGCGAAGGACGCGGTGGGCGTGATGGTGTGGGTACCCACGGGCAGCTCGCGGATCTCGGGAGAGTTGGGGAAATCCTCGCCGATGGCGTTGCGGTAGTGCACCTTGAGGGTAGCCTTGTCCTTCACGGGTTCATAGGTGAAGGTGATCACGGCAGGATCGGCCTTGCCGTCGGCGGTGACGGTTACGATGGGGCTGCTGACCTCCACGAAGTTGTACTTCTCAGGTCTGGCGGCATACTCCATGACGTCGTGTTCGCCCTCGGCCAGCTCGGTCACAAGGATATCAGCCACCTTTTTGCCGTCGGTGGAGAGGTATTCAAAGGTGACGGAGGCCTTGGCCTTGGGTTTGAGGGTATAGGTGAACTCCAGCGCCTGCGGCGTGAGGCCGCCGCGCTCGTCCACGATGACGGTTTCGCTGCTCACACCGGCGTATTCATAACCGGCGGGCGCTTCAAGGCCAAAGTCGGAGGCGGCGAAGGTCTTGCCGAAGTCCTGCGCAGTGAAGGTGATCAGCTGCGTTTCCATCAGGGTCTCACGGTCGGCGTCCAGGTAGTACACCGGCAGGGTCACGCTGTCGGGCAGGCGGGTATAGGTGAAGAGCACCTCCGCCGGGAATGCGCCTTCGCGGGTGACGGTGATCTGCTGGGCGCTTGCGCCGCTGTAGAGGTAGCCTGCGGGCGCATCGAAGGCATAGTCGGACACATTCCACGTGCCCTCGCCAAGGGTCTCCACGCGGCTGTCAAGGCCGGGAATGGCGTTGCCCTGGTCGTCGGCATAGAGGAAGCTGACCTGCGCCTTGATTTCATCCTTCGAATACACGAAGGTGATTTCGGAGGCGTCCGCGCCCTGCGCGCCGATGGTGAGCGCTTCAGGAGAGGCGTACTGGAAGGTATAGCCGTCGATGGCCTTGTGATAGTCGGCCATGGCATAGCTGCCCTCGCCCATGGGATTGGGCGTGGAATCGGCAATGGGATTGCCTGTTTCGTCCACATAGTGGAAGATGATTTCCGCCGTCACGGGATCGCGCTGATAGGTGAAGGTGACCAGCTGCGCATCCGCGCCGTTCGCGCCCACGTTCACGGTTTCGGGAATGACATACTGGAAGGTATAGCCGGGGATGGAGAGCTGGCGCTCAGCCATGGCGTGGCTGGCTTCTCCCAGTTCAATGGAGACGTTTTCGGCGATGGGATTGCCCTGTTCATCCGCGAACTGCAGCACGATCTCCGCAGTAACCGGATTGCGCTGATAGGTGAGAATCACCTCAGCGGGAGTGGTTCCGTTCTGGTCAATGGTGATAATATCCGCGCTGGCGGATACGAAGGTATAACCGTCGATCATCATCTGATAGCCGGAGGCGTTGTAGCTGCCCTCGGAAAGGGTGATGGTCTGGCTCTGGGCGATGATATTGCCGTCCTGATCCGCATGGTGGATGGTTACATCGCCGCTGACGAGATTGCGCTCGTAGGTGAGGATGATCTCGGCGGGATTTGCGCCGTTCTGGTCAACGGTGATCGTTTCGGCGCTGGCGGACAGGAAGGTATATCCGTCGATGGCGGCGATGAAGCCGCTCACAGGATGCGTTCCTTCCTCAACAGACGTGGTATAGGCGCTCCATCCGGGAATCTCCGCGCCGTCGGCCATATAGTGGATGGTCACTTCGGCGCTCACGGGTTCGGCGGAGATCAGCTCGATATACATGCCGGACACATAGCCGGTCACGCCTTCATGGGTGATCTGGTACCACAGATTACCCTCGCTGTTTTGAACGGACATATGCACGGCCACCACCGTGCCGCTCACGGGAATCTTGCCGGCCTTGTCGTGATTGGTGGAGGGGCCCTTGCGGATGTTCAGTCCCTGCGTGGTGGTTTTGCCCTCGCAGTTGAGGGTTTCGATCAGGGTTGCGCCTTCGGGCAGCGTGGGCTCGGAGGGCTTTTCCGGCTCGACCGGCTGCTCGGGTTCTTCAGGCTGCTCCGGTTCTTCGGGCTGCTCGGGCTCTGCCGGCGCTTCGATTTTGGTTACGTTGAACAGGATGGTCGGATGGCTCACATTGCCGTAGGCGTCCACTTCGACCGTCCATTCGGTCTGCTGACCCTCATTGAGGGTATAGCCTTCCAGCTCATGGGCGGCGATGGTATACACGCCCTCGGTGAAGGTGTGGCTTTCCTCGAACACGGGATAGCCGTCCGCGCCCACGTAATAGACCATCACGATCGCTTCGACGGGTTCGGCAGGCTGTTCAGGCTGATCGGGCTGCGGCTCGGTATAGGTCGCATAGAACACGACTTCGTACTGGCTCGCAGTGCCGTCTTCATATACGGTCACGTAGATGGTGCTGCTGTCGTCCAGCGTATAGTTTTCCGGCAGCATGCCGGTTTCGGGCGCAAAGGCGTGCTCACCGGCGTAGAATACGTCGTTGAAGCCGTTGAGCGTTTCGCCGGTCTGGCTGTCCTTGTACACAACCGCGATGGTCGCAGGCACGGGCTCCACCACGGGCTCGTTGTAGGTCGCGTAGAACACGACCTCGTACTGGCTCGCGGTGCCGTCCTCGTATACGGTCACGTAGATGGTGCTGCTGTCGTCCAGCGTATAGTTCTCCGGCAGCATGCCGGCTTCGGGCGCGAAGGCGTGCTCACCGGCGTAGAATACGTCGTTGAAGCCATTGAGCATTTCGCCGGTCTGGCTGTCCTTGTAGACCACGGAGATGGTCGCAGGCACGGGCTCCACCACGGGCTCGTTATAGGTCGCAAAGAACACGACCTCATACTGGCTCGCGGTGCCGTCCTCGAACACGGTGACATACACGGTGTTTTCGTTGTTAAGCGTATAGTTTTCCGGCAGCATGCCCGCGTTGGGCGTGAAAGCGTGCTCACCGGCGTAGTACACGTCGCTGTAGCTGTTGAGCGTCGCGCCAGTCTGGCTGTCGGCATACACCACGGTGATGGTGGCAGGCTGCGGCTCCTGCTGCTCCGGCTCGGGCATGGGCATCGTGGACACATACAGCGGGCAGGACGCCAGCCATTCGCCGTCGCGGTACATTTCAATCCACGTAAGCGGATTGCCGTCCACGGCGGTCGCGTCCCATGCATACAGCTCATAGCCGTTGCTGGAATTGTAGACAATGGTTTCATCCGCACCGGGGGTGATTTCCAGCGTCAGACCGCTTTCCAGCGCGATCTGCGGCAGCGTGGCCCAATACACGGCCTCCGTGCCGTACAGGCCCGGCCATACCGTTACAGACTGGGTTGTCTCACCGTCCGCATAGTGCAGCGTGATCATCGGATACTCCATCTCCTGCGCAAGCGCAGACACGGGCATCGCAAATTGTGACAAAACCATGAATACGCTTAACATCAGCGCACAGATCCGTCTGAAAGCACCCGCCATACGTCCGATCATCTATAATTCCTCCTTTTATAAGGGTTTTCATATTCCTGTGGCCTATTGGGCCAATCTTATTGTACGGGGTTTATCCTGTCATGTCAAGAAAACACAGCAGGAAATTTTCACTGTTTCTTTACCGAATAAACGCATTTTTGAAACATTTTCGCAACCATCAGGTTTTTGTTACAGGCTGCACGCCGGAAGTCATACGTCTTTTTCGTTTTCAAACAAGGGGTATCGGGGCTGCGCAGCGAATACAAATAAGAATGGACTTTGGGAGGCGACATACCATGTACGAAGATCTTCGTGAAATCCCCGTATCCGATGAAACCGTTTTCAAAGGTATTCTCATTGATGTAAGCCATATGCAGGTCACTCTGCCCAACGGCAAGACCGCCGCGCGCGAAATCGTGCATCACAAGGGCGCAGCCGCCGTGATTCCCGTGGACGCCGAGGGCAATGTGTACCTCGTGCGCCAGCACCGCGTGGTCATGGACCTGATGACCCTTGAAATTCCGGCCGGCAAGCTGGACTTCGTGGGCGAAAAGACCTACGACTGCGCCGTGCGCGAGCTGGAAGAGGAAACCGGCCTGCGCGCCGAGAAGTTCGAGCTGCTCACCGACGTGGTGACCACCCCGGGCTTCTGCACCGAGCACATCGGCCTCTATCTGGCCACGGGTCTGAGCCAGCACGAGGATCATCCCGATCAGGACGAATTCCTGCACGTGGTCAAGATGCCGCTGAAGGAAGCCGTTGACCGCGTGATGAGCGGCGAATTCCGCGACGCCAAGACCGCGCTGGGCCTGATGATGGCGTGGTATCGTCTCAACGCGTAAGTCCCACACCAGAACAAACGAATCAGCGGCGCAAAACGTTCCCGTATTTTTGCAAAAGCTGCAAAATCAATCGTTGAAGTAAAGGAAGCCGTTTCTGTCATGCAGACCTATCTGGAGGTTTTCAGCCATCTGCCCACCATGCTCACCCAGCGGCTGGTGCTGCGTCCCGTGCGCATGTCGGACGCAGAGGACATGTACGAATACTCGCGCGACCCCGAGGTGGCGCGCCACGTCCTGTGGGATGCGCACCGCTCCATCCATCAGACGCGCGAATACATCCGCTTCCTGTTGCGCCAGTACCGCAACGCTTCGCCCGGCACCTTTGCCATTGCCCTGCGCGACAGCGGCAAGATGATCGGCACCATCGGCTTCATGTGGGTGCAGACGGACAACCGCTCTGCCGAGGTCGGCTACAGCCTGAGCCGATCCTACTGGAATCAGGGCTACATGAGCGAGGCGCTCACAGCCATTGTGGAATTCGGCTTTACCAAGCTGGGGCTCAACCGCATCGAGGCCCAGCATGAGAGCGACAATCCCGCCAGCGGCCGCGTGATGGTTCACGCAGGCATGCGCCACGAGGGCACCCTGCGCCAGCGCATCTACAACAAGGGACGCTACGCCGACGTAGATCTCTACGCCATCGTCCGTTCCGACTTTCTCAAAAAGTGACAAAGGAGCCGCGCATGCATCGAAAACGCCTGCTTTTCCTGCTGATCTGCCTGTTTGCGCTGTTCACCGCCTGCACGCCGCAGACGCGCCCGTACACCTACGATCAGGCGGTTGAACTGTTTGCCGACGGCCTGTACGCAGAGGCTGCCGACGCCTTTGAACGCCTCGGAAACAAGGCCGCCGCACCCACCTACGCCGCCTATTCGCGTGGTCTGGTGCTCTATGAGCAGGGACAGTACGCCGCCGCAGCGCCCTATTTTGAAAAGACGCAGGACTTCATGTACGGTCAGGAGCGCTACGACTACTGCTCCGCCTATGCGCTCATGGAAAGCGAACAGTTCGCCGAGGCTGCGCTGGCGTTCCTCAACCTTCAGGATTTCGAGGACGCGCCGCAGTGGTATCAGTACTGTTCCGCGCGCATTGCCGAGGCAAACAAGGAGTACGAGGAAGCCCTCTACGGATATGAAGCCGCCGTGCCTCTTTCCGACGCCGAGGACCGTCTCTACAACCTGCGCGGACAGATTTACAACCGCGCCATCGCCCTCAAAACGCAGGGCAATTACAACGACGCAAGCATCCTGTTCACCATGCTGGGCGACTATCTTTCCAGCGCCGAACAGGCCACCGAATGCAAAACCATCCACCTCGACAGCCAGTACGCGCTGGCCGACACCGCCGAAGCCAACGGCGATCTCCTGACCGCCTACGACCTTTTCACCGGTCTTTCCGGCTTCCGCGATGCCGCCGAACGCGCCGAACAGCTCGCGCCGCGCCTTGGCATCGAGCTGGAAAACCGCGACTAAATCAACTACACCGGAGGACGATTCTTTATGGCCAAGCTTTACTTCCGCTACGGCGCAATGGGCTCCAGCAAGTCCGCCAACGCCATCATGGTGCGCCACAACTACCTCGAACGGGGCCAGAAGGTGCTCATGCTCAAGCCCAAGCTCGACAACCGCGACGGCGAAACCATCATCGGCAGCCGCTGCGGACTGCAGTGCGAAGCCAATTTCATCGAGGATCTTGACCAGTTCAACGTCCGCGACTACGACTGCGTCATCGTTGATGAATCCCAGTTCCTCACCCGCGCGCAGGTCGAACAGCTTGTCCACATCGTCGACGTCGACAACGTTCCCGTGATCGCCTACGGCCTCCGCGCCGATTTCCAGGGCAATCTCTTCGAAGGCAGCCAGTGCCTCCTCGCTTGGGCCGACACCATTGAGGAAGTCAAAACCATCTGCTGGTGCGGCAAAAAGGCCACCTGCAACGCCCGCGTCGTCGGCGGCAAGGTTGTCAAGGAAGGCGAACAGATCGTCCTCGGCGGCAACGAAAGCTACGTCTCCCTCTGCCGCAAGCACTGGACGGAAGGAAAGTTAAAGGGAGAGTGACGCTGGGCTCCGCCCAGACCCGCAAGGGCTTCGCCCTTGACCCGTGGACTGCGCCCATTTCATGGGCGCAGAGGTTGGATTAGAGTGTTTGGCCTTGCATGCTCAGACCGCCGGTCGGCAGGGGCTGAGCCCCTGCACCCCGGACCGCTTCGCGGAGTTGGGCGACGGAGTTTGACCTTGCATACTCAGACCGCCGGGGCCCACACCTGCAGTGGGTCCCGGCTCGCTTGTGTGATCGGAATAGATTGACCCCGGCATTCGTGTGATTGAATGCCGGGGTCATTTTATTCTTCAATGTATTCTGCAATATCCTCGAGTTTACACTGCAATGCTGCACACAGTTTGTCTAGCGTTTTGGTCTCCATGTTTTCATTGGCGCGAAGCCTCCGAATGGTTTTGCTGTCTATGCCGCATTTTTCGCGCAGCTGATACGTGGATACGTTCTTCGCTTTCATTGTATCCCATAGCTTGTCAAACCTGATCATGGATCACGCCCCCTTGACGCTTGTCATTATGGGGGTTATAATCTTTTTCATTAAGGGGATATAATCCCCATATCACAATCAGTATATGAGGAAAGTTATGGAACTATTTGAAGAAATTCTCCTGAAGCATTATCAGAATTCTCATTCATTTTCAGAGCCGCCAGTTGTGATCATTAACTCAAAAAGTTATGATGCTTTATGTCAGATCAAAGCCATTATTGAGGATGATTCTCTAAGTGATCCTGAATGCTTCATGAAAATCGAAAAAATCATCTGTGTTTTTGAAGACTTAGGCAGCGATGGTGGTTTCCGTCACGATTTCAGTTAATCTTACACAAGCCAGCCGGGAGGCCTTCTGCCGACCGGCGGCCTTGCCAATCCAGTCAGCAAAGAATAACATACCAACAAGCAAGCCGGGGCCCCTACTGGTGGGCCCCGGCGGTCTTATGTGCAATTACAAACTTTATCATCCAACCCCCGCGCAAAGCGCGGTCCGTGGTGAAGGCCTCAGGCCTTCTTCTTTTGGATGCCGCTCCAGGCGTGCATGACCAGAGCAAGGGCGATAACGCCGTAGGAGATGAATACGCGGAAGTATTCGCCGATGGCGGCGTCGCCGAAGAGGTTCTTGGCAGCAGGCGGAGCCACGATGAAGAGCAGGTGGAACAGGATGCAGCCCAGGATGGCCTGACCGTTGGTGGCCTTGCGGATGGACGCGCCGCCGACGAGGATGGCAGCGCCCGCGTAGAGGCCGACCTGCTCATGCGCGCCGTAGGTCTGGAAGGAGCCCATGTTCTGCACGAACATCAGCTGGCCCCAGCCGGCGAGCACGGTGGAAATCATGATGGCGATGAGGCGCACGCGGTCAACATTGATGCCGGAGGCATTGGCAACGGTGCGGTTCTGGCCGACGGCACGGAACTGCTGACCCAGACGGGTGCGCATGATGGCCACGTTGAACAGGCACAGGATGCCGACCACGAGGAAGGTGATCATGGGCACCTTGACCATGGAGAACAGGGCAGCCACAGCGGGGATCTGGTACAGGCCGCAGAGGATCACTGCGCCGGCCAGATAGGCGACGGCCTTCTTCTTGTTCATCTGCTTGGAAAGCAGGCCGATGATGGCGATCAGGGCGATCAGAGCGCAGACGACGTACAGAGCGGTGCCGAAATCGGTCTTCCAGATGCCGTCGAGGGCGTACTTGATGCCGCCGCCCGCGCCGGAGGTCAGGTCGATGGTGTTGGCAACGCCGGTGGAGCCCTTAATGACCAGACCGGGGGTCTTGAGCGGGATGAGGTTGCCGAAGATGAAGAGGAACAGCAGCTGGTACAGACCATTGGCGAAGTAGCCAAGGATCAGACCACCGATCATTTCCTGACCCTTCATCTTGTTGAGCAGCTTGCCGATGAGGAAGCCGAACACAGCGGCGATGGGCATGGTCATGGCCATGGCCAGCAGGAAGCCGGGCAGTCCGCCCACGCCCCACTCAATGACCCACAGCACGCTGATCTGAGCGGCCATGGCGCCGATGGTGATGGCGAAGTTGATGCCCATGCCGGCCACGATGGGAATGATCAGGGCCAGCACGATGAAGGCGTTGCGGCTCAGACGGCCGAAGAGTTCGTAGATAACATAGGCCACGGTCTGACCGGAGAAGAGCATGCAGATGAAGCACAGCACGACGAACATGACCGTAACCGCGTTGCTGCGCAGGATGGAGCGGATGTCTTTCTTAGCCACGAGAGCCACCTCCAGACTTGGTGAGCGCATAGAGGATAATGCCGTTGGAAATCAGGATGCGCAGGGTCTCGGAAATGGTGGAGCCGGGCACCAGAACGTTAGCCACAGGCATACCGAGGGTGAGCACGCCCTGGAACAGGAACGTACCGATGAGCACATGGCTGATCTTGCAGCGGCTGGTGGACGCGCCGCCGATCAGAATGGCGGACGCAGCGATGAAGCCCATCTGACGGGGCGCGGTGTACAGCTGCATGAAGCCGTAGCTCTGGGAGTACACCAGAATGCCCACAGCGCCGAGCACGGTGGAGAGCATGGTGCCGATAACACGCATCTTGTCCACGTTGATGCCGGTCGCCTCAGCGAAACGGGGGTTGTTGCCGACGGCCTGCATGGCAACACCGGTCTTGGAGCGGCTGAACAGCCACACGATGAAGCAGCACAGCAGCATGAACAGCAAAAGACCCGTGGGAACCGTGAAGCCGCCGATGTCAAACGCCAGCAGGTCATCGAGGATGTGCTTGAAGTTGGTCTTGTCAAGGCCGATGGTGTTGCGCAGTCCCGTACCAAGCGGCCAGCGCAGCTTCAGGCTCTGGAAGGGCAGAACCAGCCATGCGATGCACATCAGGGATACGATGGAGAAGCCCACATAAGTCGTAACGGACATTTCCTCGCCCTTGAGGCGGTTAAGCAGCTGGGCGTAGAGGAAGCCGCACACAGCAGCGATCAGAGCGCCCACCACGATGGCAAACAGGAAACCAAGCCAGCCGCCGATTTCCAGCTCGATGGTGAGCAATCCGCCGATGAGGCCGGCAACCAGACCGATGGGCAGGCCGAGGTTGAGGCTGATGCCGCACTGGATGCCGGGCACCATGGCCAGAACCATGATGGAGTTCATGCCCATGCGGACAACGGTGTTGGAAAGCAGCGTCGACAGGCTCAGATCATACAGAAGAGCCATGAAGCACAGAAGCAGGAAGAACAGTCCGATGATTACGCGCGGGATGCCCAGCTTAGCGATGAGCAGCTCGTTAAAGAGCACTGTCAGCGCTACCACGATCAGCGCGACGCCGCCGTAGATCAGGTCGTCGGCATAGCGCACGCAGAAGGCGGCCATCTTGTTGTCCAGCGCGTCAGCGCTGCCGGCAGCGGTATAGCGGTCGTACTGCACGGTGAAGGTATCGCCGGCCTGATAGGTGATGTCGGCGATGGTATCCTTCAGGGTCGCAAGGGCAGCGTCGTCCATCACGGGATAGATGCCCTTGAGCGCCTCGCCCACGGCCAGATAGGCTTCGTCAGCCTTCAGGCTCAGAGCGGTCATTTCTTCGGTAGCAACGAAGCCGGACATATCCACGGTCACGGTTTCGTCCTCGCTCACGTCCTGACCTGCGGCGATCTTCGCCTCGCGCTCAGCTTCCATGGCAGCCTTGGCTTCCTCGTAGTGAGCGTCGATGTAGGCCTGACGGGCGGCTTCTTCGCTGGTGGCATAGGCCTTCATGGCGGCGACATAGCCGTCCATGGCCGCCTCCAGCGCCGTGGTGTCGATAGCGGAATAATCGGTTTCGGTGTTGGAATACTTGGCGCGGGTTTCCTCTTCAGCCTTGGCAACGGCCTCGCGGATAGCGCTCATACCGCCGCCCGCGGCCTTGGCCTGGGCAGTGGCTTCCTTCTTGGCGATGGCGACGTAGCTTTCCACCACGCCTTCGCCGGTGGCGTTGAGCAGGGTGCGGATGCGCAGCGTGTTCAGGATCTTCTGACCTGCGGCGGCGTCACGCTTGGGCAGGTTAACAGAACCCAGCGCGATCAGCGCCACGGCTGCCACGCACAGGATGATGGCGATGATACGCTTGATTTTGGACTGTGTCATTTTGCGCCATCTCCTTTCTCGGTGTGTTCAGAGGGCTTGATGCCGCTCATCGCCAGACCGAAGTCGGCGTCGGAGGCATCGGGGCTGAGGATGTCGACCAGCTTGCCTTCGGATACGATGGCGATGCGGTCGGACACGCTGCGCAGCTCCTGCAATTCGGAGGAGACCATGACAATGGTCATGCCCTGCTCGCGGTTGAGCTTGACGAGGGTTTCCAGAACCAGCTTCTTGGCGCCGATGTCGATGCCGCGGGTGGGTTCGGAAACGAACAGGAACTTGGGATTCATCACCAGCGCGCGGGCGATGCAGACCTTCTGCTGGTTGCCGCCGGACAGCGTGCCGGAATGCTGGGTGGGGCCGAAGCAGCGGATGTCAAGATCCTTGATCATCTTTTCGGCGACCTTGCGGATGGCCTTGGTATCCTTCAGGGTGAAGGGGCCGATTTTGGTGAGGTACTCGTTCTTCACCTGCATGGCGTTGAAGACGATGTTGTCCTCGATGGACTGGTCCAGAAGCAATCCCACGCCCTTGCGGTCCTCGGAAACCATGGCGATGCCGGCGCGCAGCGCGTCGCCTGCATTGCCCAGCTTGAGCGTTTCGCCGAACAGCTCCACCTCGCCCTCGGAATGATACAGGCTCATGATGCCGTTGGGAATGCCCAGCTTGCCCTGACCGGCCAGACCGCCGATACCGAGGATTTCACCCTCGTGCACGTCAAAGGAGATGCCGTTGACTTCCTCACCGGCCATGTCCACATGCAGATCGCGCACCTTGAGGGCGATCTTGCCCTGAGGCGCGGTGCGGGGTTCAGCCTCCACCACAGCCTCGCCCTTGCGGCCGATCATCAGTTCAGCCAGCTCGGTGATGGTGGTGTTTTTGGTTTCGCGGGTGGCGGCGAGCTTGCCGTCGCGAAGGATCGTGATGGAATCGGCGGCAGCAGCCACCTCGTCCAGACGGTGGGTAATGAAAATGATGGCGATGCCGCTTTCGGCAATCTGCTTCATCACCTTGATCAGCTGGGTTGCCTCGGATTCGGTGAGCACGGCGGTGGGTTCGTCGAACACCAGCAGCTTCACGCCGGCCTTGTCGATCTCGCGGGCGATTTCAACAAACTGCATGTAGCCTACCGGCATGCCTTCCACGCGGGTATACTCGTCAATGCTCATGCCCACGCTGTCCAGCGCGCGGCGGGCGTCGCCCGACATCTTGTTCATATCCAGCTTTTCCAGATTCTTGCCGAACACGCGGCTGAAGAGGTTGCTGGAGGTGATTTCACGGTTCAACTTGATATTTTCGGTTACGGTAAAGCCGGGCAGGAGCATGAATTCCTGGTGAACCATGCCGATGCCCTTCATCATTGCATCGTGAGGAGACATCACATGCGTTTCCTCGCCGTCCAGCAGCACCTGGCCTTCAAAGCCGCCGGTGGTGTGGATCACGGGCATGCCGAACAGCACGTTCATCAGCGTGGACTTGCCTGCGCCGTTTTCACCCAGCAGCGCATGGATTTCGCCGGGGCGCACGCTCAGGGAAACGTCACTGAGAACGGTGTTCTCGCCATAGCGCTTGGTGATGTTTTTCATCTGCAGTACATACTCTGCGCTCAATCCTGAGAACCTCCTTTGGTGAGACGACATAAAAATCGTCAGATGGACACAGCCCATCCGACGATTTTCAGAAAGTCTTTTCATCTTCAGGGAAATAACGTGTGTCAGGTCGCACACACAGGTACGCCTCTGTCAGCGAGGCCTGATCGCCCTTGCAGGGGCGAACCTGTATGTCCGACCGGGAAAAACCGGGGCTTTCATACTCCCCCATTTGACAGGTATAGGCCCGCCCGATAGTGGGCGGGCCTGTACCTTATGCAAGCTTCGTAAGCTTCAGCTGATTACAGATAATCGTTGAAGTCGACGGGAGCGAGCAGGATGGTGTAGTAGTTGTCGAAGGTGGTGCCTTCGGCGTTGGTGTAGTTGGCAACCTTAGCGCCGGGGATCTTGGCCTGCAGCAGCTCAGCCAGCTTGGCGCCGTCGTTGCGGCCTTCGATGGTGCCGTCGATGTAGCCCTTGGCATACTCAACGCCGATCTCGATGATGGTCATGGCAACGGGGGAAGCCCAGGTGCTGTAACGGCCAACAGCGTCGTACTCCTTCAGCTTGGCAGCGATGGCCTTCAGAGCGGCCTCGTCGTCACCGCCAACGGCCAGCTCGAGGCCCAGGGTGGCGGGGAAGGCATGGTAGGGGCTGGGGCAGCAGGGCTGGGGATAGTAAGCGTTGGGCTGGTCGAGGATAGCAGTCTGCAGAGAGGGCTGCATGCCGCAGTTGGTGGTGAAGAAAGCAACCTTCTTGCCTTCGTACTTGGCCATCTGCTGGGGAACATCCTCCAGGATGAACTGCTGGGAAGCGGACAGGCCGGCTTCAGCAGTGGGGTCGGGAGCGGTCACGTCAACCAGCTCGATGCCCAGAGCATCAGCGTTGGCCTGCAGCAGCTCGTGACGGCCCACGATCAGCTCCATAGCCATGTGACGGGGGAAGGAGTAGTGGATGAACACTTCGATGCCCCACTCAGCGCACTTTTCCATGATGGAGTCGCCCTGAGCGATTTCGTCAGCGTACATCACGATGTCGGCAGCGCCGGAGATAACGGCGGGGTCTTCCTGGGGAGTGCCGGCGATGAAGAGGATGTCGTCACGGCCCATTTCGCGGATCTTCTGGAAAGCGGGGGTGGCGCCGGGCACGGCCTGGCACATCACGATGGCCTTCACGTCGGGATCAGCAGCGAAAGCAACCAGCTGGGACACGGTGGTCTCCTGCTCGGACATGAAGTTGTCCGGGTAGGTGGCGGTCACGATATGATCAGCGCCCCAGGTAGCGATGGCCTTCTCAGCAGCGCGGAATTCTTCTTCGCCCTGAGACACGGTACCGGTCATGATAGCGACCTTCCAGTTGCCTTCCTCGGCAACGGCAGCGGTCATGGACAGCAGCATAGCCACAGCCAGAATCATGCTCAACAGTTTCTTCATGATAAGTTCCTCCTTGATGTTTAATCGGGATTTACGGCAGCCATGAATCTCTGCCGCAAGGAATGGGCATAGTATAGCACAAGCCGCCCACATGTGACAAGAGCAAAATGCATAAAATTCATTTTTTCCTGCAAGCCCGCAAACCCTTGATTTTATTGGGTTTTCTGCGTTTTCTGGCATTTTTCAGGCTGGAATGTACAAAGAAAAAACAGCCTGTATACCAGTTCTTCCCCCCTGAAATTCAGCCTTCCCCCCATTCCCCCATGCATGAACCCGCTCAAATCCTGCAAGTTTATACTTGCAATCCTGCAAACTGTATCCAGAATACTGCATCCAAAGTCAAAATCATATTTCTTCCTATTTATTATATAACACAAGTGCCCTTCGCCTCTGCACCATCCTCTAGGGGTCGGGTTTGTCCACATTTCTAACCACCCTTTACATACGCCTTGTAAAGTGTAATTCTTTCCATAACAACAAGAAACCAGAAATTTCGCTTGTTTTTTTTTGGAAGAGGGTCTATAATGTCTCCGTTGCATCTGGGTCTGTGGTTGAAAGCCGATGCCAGACGCGGGCAAAACGGTCCACGTAAGCCGGTCAAAGCACCGGTGAGCATGGCGCGTTCTAGATGTAAGTCCGACCGTCGCCAACGGCGGCGAGAGAGGGCGAGTAGGGCGCGAACGCGATGAGCAGACCCTCCAGTCGGCGAGTGTGGGGTCAAAAACCAGGTCAGCCGGATGCACAAACCAATTGAACGGAGGATCCCTACCATGTACGAAGACAAGACTTTGGTCTGCCGCGACTGTGGCGCCGAGTTCGTGTTCACCGCCGGTGAGCAGGAGTTCTATGCCGAGAAAGGCTTCCAGAACGAGCCCACCCGCTGCAAGGACTGCCGTGCTGCCCGCAAGGCCAATCGTGCTGCCGCTCCCCGCGAAATGTACGAGACCACCTGCGCTGCCTGCGGCAAGCCCACTACCGTTCCTTTCATCCCCAAGAGCGACCGTCCTATCTACTGCAGCGAGTGCTTCGCAGCCCATCGCCGCGGTTGATTTTCTGCGCACCGGGACAATTTCGCACGCTCTGTCAGGGGCTGCGCCCCTGAACCCCGGACCGTTTCGGGGAAGTCGGCTTCCCGGCTCGCCCATGTAACCGGTTCACAGGGTTATACCAGCGTTCTTTCTGCCTTATAAGGAAGGAACGCTGGTTTTCTTTTTCTGTTTTTTGACTTAAATTTTGCTAAATTATTTCAAAAAGAAAAAAGAATGTACCGAATTTAAGAGAAAAGCATTGACAACGTAATAAAATCGTAATATTATAAGCATGATACAAAGGCATGCATCCGTTTGAATGCTATGGAATCAATCACCGGCTCAGGCCGCAGAAATACGGAGGTTTCACCATGAAGAAAGATATGAGAGGATTTGCCGCTCTGCGCTCCGTGACAGCGCTGGCACTGGTTATCTGCCTGCTTCTGTCCGCTGTTCCCACGGCGTTTGCGGCCACTTCTGCGGGGTCTTCTGCCAGTGGGCTGTATGCCTCCTCCACCAAGACCTATATCAAGGTGTCCAAGTCGGTGCTGTTTTTCACCGGCGAGCTCTACGGCAACGGCACGCTTGCCCAGCCCGCCATCGGCACCGTATGCCAGCTGGTCAGCGACAACTGGTACACGCCCAGCGACGGTCTGAATTATTACGGCGTTTATTACAACAACCAGCGCTACAATGTGCTGCGCTCTGACGTTGTCAACGACATCATGACCGCTGCCGAGCTGGAAGCCTACATCACCGGCACCCTGTGGAAGCAGGGCGTCTATGCCACTCTGCGTGAATCCATGGATCTGGTGGGCGACGTGCGCGTGCACGCCGTGCAGCTGGCGCTGAAGAAGCTGGGCTATTACTCCGGCGCGCTCGACGGCAGCTACGGCTCCGGCACTGCCGCTGCCGTGCGCAAGTTCCAGAAGGCCCAGGGCCTGGGCGCCGACGGTTCCGCCGGTCCGCTCACCCAGCCTGTACTCTTTGCCCTGGCCTCCGGCTCCAGCATTGTTTCCGGCTCCACCTCTTCTTCCACCACGACCACCGTGCCCAATGCCGGCACGCTTACCACCACTGCCAGCGTCAACCTGCGCAAGAACGCCTCCACCTCCAGCGCCCGTCTGGCCATCGTTCCGCGCACGGCCAAGCTCAACTACACCGACACCACCGTCAAAAACGGCGTGACCTGGTTCAAGGTTGAATACGCCGGTCTCGACGGCTGGCTGATGGGCACCTATGTGGCTGCCAGCGGCAACTCCACCAGCCCTGCCGTGGGTTCTGTGACCATCACCAAGGCCGGCACCCGCGTCCGCAAAACCGCCAACGGCACCAAGACCGGCTATGTGCTGTCCAAGGGCACCATTGTTGACACAATCTCCGCGCCTGTAACCGCAGGCGGCTATACCTGGTACAACATCCGCACCTCCTCCGGTCTGGTCGGCTTTGTGCGCGGCGACTGCGCCACGCCCACCAACACCTCTTCCGGCGGAACGACGGGCGGCACCACCGGCGGTACGACCGGCGGCAGTTCTTCCGGCTCCACCAGCACCGTGATCCCCACCACCGGAACGACCTTTATCAAGCTGCCCTATACCACCACGCTGTTTACCAGCACCACCAAGCCCTCCTCCGGCGGTGTGAACGTAAGCGCCGGTACGGTTTTGATGCTGGCCGGCAACGAGACCTACACCGAAGGCAGCACCACTTACTGCAGCCTTTACTACAACAACAAGAAGTACAACGCCGTCTACTCCGAGGTCAGCGGCGGCATCATGAGCTCCGCCGAGCTGTCCGCCTACGTCAACACCCTGCTGTCCTCCTCTCTGGGCTCCTCGCTCAAGCGCAATATGAACCTTGTGGGCGACATCCGCGTGTACGCCCTGCAGGTTGCGCTCTACAACCTTGGCTACTACACCGCCAATCTTGACGGCACCTACGGCTCCGGCACCCAGAGCGCCGTGCGCAACTTCCAGCGCGCTGCCAAGATCACCGTTGACGGCTCCTGCGGCACCAAGACCTGGGCTGCTCTGCAGACCGCGCTCAACGGCGGAAGCTCCTCCGGCGGCAGCTCTTCCGGCTCTACCGGCGGCATCACCGTTACCAACTTCGGCACCGTCAACAAGGTTGTCAAGGCCGACTGGAACTACGGCGACAACGGCGGCGCGCTCTTCCCCAAGAGCACCTATGCCACCGTGATGGACATCGAAACCGGCAAGGTCTTCCGCATCTACCGCTGGTCCGGCGCGAACCACGCTGACTGTGTGCCCGCCTCTCTCAACGACACCAAGACCATGTGTGAGATCGTCGGCTACAACTTCCCCGGCACGCACCCCAATGCAACCCAGCTTGCCAAGATCAAGGCCGATGAAACCAACAGCAACTCCACCTACACCTGGCCTGACTTCAACGGCAACATGGGCGGTAAGGACATCGGCTCCAAGTGGGACCGTCGTCCTGCTCTCCTCAACGTGAACGGCACCGTTTACCCCGTGAGCATCTACGGCTATCCCCACGGCTTCAACGGCACCGACTCCTTTGCCAGCTCCAAGTTCCCGGGCGGCGGCTACTTCTACTCCACCAACTGCTACTACGGCATGATGTGTGTGCACTTCGTGGACAGCAAGACGCATACCGCCACCAGCCCGGACAGCGGACATCAGGCTTCTATCACCAAGGCCTGGCAGTACGCCCAGTCCCAGTGGCCCACCCTCTGCAAATGAGGGGCTGAGCCCCTCAACCCCGGACCGGGCGGCTGAGCCGCCTTTCGGACCGCTTCGCGGGGTTAACTTCCGGTGTTTCTAACTGCACATAAGACCGCCGGGGCCCACACCTGCAGTGGGCGAATGTAACTGACACATTCGCTCCGCGCAGCGGCAGGGGCCCCGGCTCGCTTGTGTGATCGTTCATGAAAACCCTGTGCTCTGCATATCCTGCTCCGTAGAAAAAGGAGGCGAAGGCTATGCAGAGCATTCATTTTTTTGCCGGTGCGAATACGGCGCGGGGATTTCATTCCTGTTTTGAGAGTATCCTGCCTGCGGATATGCGGCGGCGGATGTATTTCATCAAAGGCGGACCGGGCGTTGGCAAGAGCACGCTGATGCGCCGCGTGGGCGCGCATGCGGAGGAAAAGGGAATGAAGGTGATTTATTTCCACTGTTCCTCCGACCCGGACAGTCTCGACGGCGTCTGTCTGCCGGAGCGCGGAATCGGTCTGGTCGACGGCACCGCGCCCCATATCTGCGATCCGGCCGTTCCTGGCGCGCGGGATACGCTGCTTTCTCTGGGCGATCATCTGGACGAGAAGGCGCTCACGCCGCATGCAGGAGAGATTGAGGAGATTCAGCGCCGGATTTCGGCGCGGTTTGCGAGGTGTTACCGATATCTGGCGGCAGCGGAGCAGGTCTTTCTGGCGTCGCCTCAGGGCATTCCGGACGACGCGAAAGCCGCGCAGCTGGCCGACGACTGGGCACGCACGCTTCCGCTTCGCGGCGGCTCCGGACGGCTTGTGCGCCTGTTTGCATCAGCTTTCACGCCCAAGGGGCTGAAAACGATCACCGATTTTTCGCAGATGGAGCGCAGCATCACGCTGGAGGTTCCCTTCGGCGCGCACGCAACGAATCTCATGCGGCTCATTTCGCACCGCGCTGCCGCGCGCGGGCTGGATGTGGTGGAGCTGTGCGATCCTCTCTCCCCTGCCGAGCTTGCACACGTCCTGATTCCGGCTCACGGCGTAGCCTTCTGCACGGCCGGCCGCGCGCCGGAGGACGGCGAGTTTCTGGAATCGGACGCGCTGTTTTCTTCCGCATCCATCAGCGAGCACGAAAAGAGCTTCGACCGCAACGCTTATGAGCTGCTGTGTCAGCGTGCGGTGGAGCAGCTCACCGGCGCAAAGGCGCTGCATGACGAATTGGAGCGCTTCTATGTGAAAAACATGGATTTTGCGGCGTGGGAAAAGAAGCTCCAGCTGGTATTGGACACCCTGTAAAGATCAAACCCCGGAGGTTTTCTCCGGGGTTTTGTCATGCATGGATTTCCTCAATCCGGTCGATTTCCGCGCCAAGGCTGCGCAGCTTTTCCGGCAGATCCTGATACCCGCGCTCGATATGCCCTGCAGGATCCTGAAGAATCGTCTCGCCCTCGGCGAGCATGCCGGCCAGCATCATCGCCGCGCCAGCGCGCAGATCCGTGCTTCTGAGGATACCGCCCGTCAGCGGAGCGCCGCCTTCGACCATGGCCACGTTGTTTTCCACGCGGATGCGCGCGCCGAGCCTTGCCAGTTCCGCCACGTGCATGAACCGGTTTTCGAACACGGTTTCCTGCAGGAGACTCTGGCCGTGGCAGCGCAGGGCGACCACGGTCATGGGCGCCTGCATGTCGGTGGGAAATCCCGGGTAGGCTAATGTACGGAGCTCAAAGGGCGAAATGGCGCTGCCGCTCAGGCGGATGCCGCAGGGCGTTTCGCGGATGCCCACGCCCGTTTCCTGCAGCTTGAACAGCAGCGACCGCACATGCTCGGCGCACGCGCCGCGTACCAGCACGCTGCCCTCGGTGATGGCTGCTGCGCACAGCAGCGTGCCCGTTTCCACGCGGTCGGGAATCGGGAGATAGATCGCGCCATGGAGCCGTTCCACGCCGATGATATTGATGGTACCCGTGCCTGCGCCGGTGATCCTTGCGCCCATCTGATTGAGGCATCGGGCGAGATCCACGATTTCCGGCTCCTTGGCCGCATTTTCGATGGTGGTTGCGCCGCGGGCGAGGGTTGCGGCCATCATCAGGTTTTCGGTCGCGCCCACGCTTGGCAGATCCAGATAGACCCGCGTGCCCGTCAGTCGTCCGCTCAATTGCCGCATGCCGCCCACCGCATGCACCTGCGCTCCCAGCGCCTGCAAACCCTTCATGTGCAGGTCGATGGGTCTTTGCCCGATAGCGCATCCGCCCGGCAATCCCACGCACGCGCTGCCCGTGCGCGCCAGAATCGGCCCCAGAATCAGAATCGACGCGCGCAGCCTGCGCATGTTTTCCTCATGCCCGGGGCTTTGCGGCTGCATGGCGCACACCGACACATCCATGCCGCTTCGGTTGACCTCCGCGCCGCAGTCGCGCAGAATCTGCAGAAGCATCTCCACGTCGGTGATGCGCGGAACCTCCTTGACAATCAGCGGATCTTCCGTAAGCAGTCCCGCCGCCAGAATCGGCAGCACCGCGTTTTTGGCCGTGGAGACCTCCACCTCGCCCGAAAGCTTGGGCGAATGTTTGATCAGATAGGTTGCCATAGCGGCATCATCCCTGTTTTGCACATTGCTCATCCCTCCACGCGGACATTGTGGCCGCATCGGCGGCGCATCATGTTGCGTGGAAGTGTTTTTCAAGGGCATGAAAACCGGGTGGAAATCAGTTTTTGGCGGGATAGCATGCCTTCAGCCCCGGTCGTTCCGCTTTTTCCGCGCCAGATTTTGTTCCTGAGAGCATCCGTCTTTACGCACATCTGTTCCCATGCTATAATGGAACCATCCTCCACGAAAGGAAAAAGCTGATGAATCAATTCGTGCTCAAAGCGCCCTATGCGCCCAGCGGCGACCAGCCCGCCGCCATCGAATCCCTGTCTCAGGGCGTCATGAATGGTCTGCGCGATCAGGTGCTGCTGGGCGTTACCGGCAGCGGCAAGACCTTCACCATGGCCTCCATCATCGAAAAAGTGCAGAAGCCCACGCTGGTTCTGGCGCATAACAAGACCCTTGCCGCACAGCTGTGCAGCGAGCTGCGCGCTTTTTTTCCGGACAGTGCGGTGGAGTACTTTGTGTCCTATTACGATTACTATCAGCCTGAGGCCTACATCGCCTCCACCGATACCTATATTGAAAAGGACGCCTCCATCAACGAGGAGATCGACCGCCTGCGCCACTCCGCCACCGCCGCCATCCGCGAGCGCAAGGACGTGATCATCGTGGCGTCGGTTTCGTGCATCTACTCCATGGGCGACCCCAGCGAGTACGAGGGCATGATGGTTTCCATGCGTCCGGGCATGCAGATCAGCCGCAATGCGCTCATCGAAAAGCTGGTCGAAATCCAGTATACCCGAAACGACTTTGATTTTACCCGCGGCAGCTTCCGCGTGCGCGGCGACGTGCTGGAGATCATCCCGGCCAATGCCAAGGAACACGCACTGCGCATCGAGTTTTTCGGCGACGAAATTGACCGCATCCGCGAAATCGAGGTCGTCAGCGGCAATGTTCTTTCCACCCTTGAGCACGCCATGGTATTCCCGGCCACGCACTACGCCATGGACCGCGACAAGATGGCCGAAAACATCGACCAGATCGAGCGCGACCTCGAAATCCGCGCGCAGGAATTGGAGGACGAGGGTCAGCCGCTCTATGCGCTCAGGCTCCGCCAGCGCACGCGCTACGACATCGAAATGATGCGTCAGATCGGCTTTTGCACCGGCATTGAAAACTACAGCCGTTATTTCGACGGACGTTCTCCCGGCGACGCACCCTATTCGCTGCTGGATTACTTCCCCAAGGATTTCCTGATGTTCATCGACGAAAGCCACGTCACCATCCCGCAGGTGCGCGGCATGTACAACGGCGACCGCGCGCGCAAGAAAAACCTCGTCGACTATGGGTTCCGTCTGCCCTCGGCCTTCGACAATCGTCCGCTTCTGTTTGACGAATTCCGCGCCCGCCAGCACCAGACCATCTACGTATCCGCCACGCCCGCCGAGTACGAGCTGGGCATTGCCGAAAACGTGGTTGAGCAGATCATCCGACCCACGGGCCTGATCGATCCGCTCATCGTCCTCAAGCCTGCCACCGGACAGGTTGACGACCTGATCGGCCAGATCAACCAGACCGTCGAAAAGGGCGACCGCGTGCTGGTGACCACGCTCACCAAGCAGATGGCCGAAAACCTGACCGACTATCTCAAAAACCTCGGCATCCGCGTCCGCTATCTTCACTCCGACATTCAGACCATGGAGCGCACGCAGCTCATCCGCGATCTGCGTCTGGGCGAATTTGACGTGCTGGTGGGCATCAACCTCCTGCGCGAAGGCCTCGACATGCCGGAGGTCAGCCTTGTGGCCATCCTCGACGCCGACAAAGAGGGCTTCCTGCGCTCCGAGACCTCGCTCATCCAGACCATCGGCCGCGCCGCCCGAAACGTGGACGGCCGCGTGATCCTCTACGGCGACACCCTCACCGAGAGCATGGAGCGCGCCATCACCGAAACCAACCGCCGCCGTGCCCTGCAGCAGGCCTACAATGAGTTAAACGGCATCACGCCGCAGTCCGTCAAATCCACCGTGCAGGCATTGATCCGCATCACCGACAGCATGCACGAGAACAAACCCGACGACATGAGCGCCGAAGAGCTCTCCGCGCTCATCAAGAGCGTCGAGGACCAGATGCTCTCCGCCGCCAAGGACCTCAACTTCGAAAAGGCCGCCAAGCTGCGCGACGAGCTTTTCCGTCTCAAAGGCGGCGACTCCTCCGGCATCCAGAAGCCCCAGACCCATCGAAAAAGGCGTCCCAGAGTCCGCAAATAACCAGCCAGGGCTTCGCCCTGGACCCGTGGACTGCGCGCCGCAGGCGCGCAGGGGGTGGGTGACGGTGTTTGGACTTGCATATTCAGACTGCCGGTCGGCGTAG
>JAGBBE010000089.1 GCA_017938645.1 Clostridia bacterium | reverse complement strand
GGCGCTGCCTGCAGGATCACACCACGCAGGGTACTTGGACGCCTGATCTGGTTCCGGCGCTCTGGCGCAAGGTGGAGATTATCTCCGAGGATACTGTGCGTGTATGGGCTGCGGGCATCGACTACATCATTGGTGATGAGGTTGCGTACCCGGACGCTGACAGTACGCTGTACACCTGCCAGCAGGCACATACCTCGCAGACCGGCTGGGAACCGCCCGCTGTCCCCGCTCTGTGGCAGGAGAAGGTCTCCGGTTCAGCCGATGAACCGAACGATGAAAACCAGATCGAAGAAGTATAAGGCCGCTGTCATGGCGGTCTTTGCTATATCAACTCTAAGGAGGGTTTGACTATGAGGGATTTCACTATTGATCTGATCTGGACAAAGATCCAGGTCGCTGTAACTGCGCTGGGCGGCTGGTTCGGCTATTTTGTCGGCGGCGTGGACGGTCTGATGACCGCGCTGATCGTGCTGATGGCGCTGGACTATATCACGGGCATCATGTGCGCCATTGTAGACAAGCAGCTTTCTTCTGCTATCGGCTTCAAGGGCCTGTTCAAAAAGATGCTGATTATCATGCTGGTGGGCGTGGCGCACATCGTCGATCTGAACGTGGTCGGCTCTCACGAAGCCCTGCGAAGCGCGGTGATCTGCTTCTATTTGTCCAATGAAAGCATTTCTGTCTTTGAGAATGCATCCCGGCTGGGTCTGCCGATTCCCGATAAGCTCAAGACGATCCTTTCCCAGCTTCATGACAAAACGACGCTTCCTGAAAACGACAGCATGACCGACCAGGGCGACGGCGAATAACCGTCGCTCTTTTCTTTGGAGGTAATTCCTATGTCTGAAAGAATCAATACTCCCTTCACCAATGAGCACTTTGCTGCTTTCTGTCTTTCCATGATCGGTCAGCCCTATTGGTACGGCACGGTAATTTATAAGTGTACTGAGTCGCTGCGCTCCCGCAAGGTAAATCAGTACCCGTCTCATTACGGCTCCAGCCGTACTGCCCGTTATAAGGATGACATTGCCAAGAAGAAGGTCTGTGCCGACTGCGTCGGTGGCTGCAAGGGTTACGCGTGGACCAGTGGCGGAATCGGCGTTGTGGAGTCCATCGGCACCGACAAGACCTTCTCCAGCAAGTATGGCGGCGGCAACTGTCCCGACAAATCCGCCAACGGCATGTTCTCCTATGCCAAGAGCAAGGGCATGGATTGGGGCGCCATTGACACGTTGCCGGAGATCATCGGCGTGGCGCTGCACAAGGACGGTCACGTCGGTTATTACGTCGGTGACGGCTATGCGGTCGAATGGAAAGGCTTTTCGTATGGTTGCGTGAAGACCAAGGTCAAAGGCCGCGGCTGGACGCACTGGTATAAGCTGCCGTTCATTGATTACAACGACGGCGCGACTGTCATTGCACCTCCGATCAACTACACGCTCGGTTCCCGTCTGCTCAAGAAAGGCATGGAAGGCGCCGATGTGAAGGCTATGCAGGAACTGCTTCTGCAACTGGGTTATGAACTGCCCAGGTATGGTGCTGACGGCGACTTCGGTGCTGAGACCGAAGCGGCGGTGCTGGCATTCCAGAAAGCAGAGGAACTGGAGGAGGACGGAAAATATGGCGACAAAACCCATGCGGCGCTCATGGACGCCGTCGCAGACGATGACGAAGGCAAGCAGGATATGCCCACAGAAGATACTCCCGACCAGGATGCACCGCCCCAGAAACCAGCTGAGGAGGAAACGCCTGCGCCGCTTGGACAGACGGTCGTGATCGTCGCCGATAACGGCGGCAAGGTCAATATCCGCGTCGGCAATGACACAAAGTACAAGCGCATTACCACCGTTCCTGTCGGCGCGACATTTGAGTATGTTGCCACAGCTGCTAACGGCTGGAACGCCGTTGTGGTATCCGGCCAGATCGGATGGGTATCTGGAAAGTATTCCAGAATCATCTAAAGACTTATGCAGTGGTTCCTGGTTTAGCGCAGGAGCCACTGCGGTTCAAAACAGCTTGCTCCATTATTGCTATAATCTACGCTGTACTAATGCATCATTTTATGGTAAAATGCAGTTGAAAGCAGCAGTATGACTATCATTGGAGGAGACATAATGGCGGAAAGTTCTTTTTCTCGAAAGATTGAAATTCGGGATGAATCTTCAAAGGAAAAACTCAAACAATTCCTTGAATCTGACGAACCAGCCAGAAAACTCTCCACACCTGTTTTCTCAGTCGAGGAACGCAAAAGAAGCAAACAGCTACTGGAGCAATGCATTAATCGAAAAAAACATCGGTTAAGTACAGAGGATGTGAAAATATGCTGACGATAAAGAATTGTGTGCTCACTTCTTCCGGGGTTGAAATATGCATTCCTTCCGGGTTTTGCCTGGGCAGCGATGATGAAAGCTTGGTGTATAACGGTATTACCGTATATAGCAAGGATGAGACTTATCGCATGGTCTGGCAGGTAAATGAAGACGAAGAGCTTAGCACGGAAGAAGGGCTGAATTACTTGCTGGAAGAGATGTGCGAAAGCGATATCATTCAGCCAGTGACTCCGATAGTTCTAAATGGGCTTTCCGGCCATTGCGTTGCCTATACAGATGGCCGAAATGGCAATTTCGAGGCGCGTTTTTCTCTTCCAGATAACCAGCAGGTATACTTTTATATCATCACTGAACAGGGCGTCGATATTGAAGAGGTAATGAAAACGCAGGAGTTTCAGGCTGCGCTTTCGGCAGTACGCAGAGCAGACTGAACCGATAATGATATATCGCTGATCAAGATCCCGACATAAAACATCATAGAACCAACCGCGATTCGGATATTTTCCGGGTCGCGGATTATTTTTTCCTTTTGAGGAGGTCTTCATATATGCTGAATGCCAATGCAGTTGCGGCAGAACCGAGGCTTCTGCATACTGATGAATGCAAAATCAATGGAATCAGCTTTCAGATATCGGTCTGTCAGAAGCCTCGGTTCTGCCGCAACTGCATTGGCATTCAGCATATATGAAGACCTCCTCAAAAGGAAAAAATAAT
>JAGBBE010000088.1 GCA_017938645.1 Clostridia bacterium | reverse complement strand
GTACACACCATTTCGATTGCTTGACGCTGTTCCATTTCCTTTTTCAGCATTATCATCACCTGCTTCTATATATACCAAAAAAGGCCGCTGCTTGCGACCTTTTTTGACAATCTGAAGCGTCACTCAAATGAGTGACGCTTTTTTACCTTGAAAAATCTGCGCAGATAAAACTGAGAAGTGAGTTTAATTGCCCAGCATTCGTTATCTTCTTTTGCGTTTGATAACAGAAAAGGAAAGTACTTATGGCAACAACAAGGCTCATACCCCTGCATGCAGGCAAAGGACGCAAAGCAGGGCAGGCGCTACAAAATACGATTGATTATGTCATGAATCCCAGCAAGACAGAGCGCGGAGAATTGATTACCAGTTACGCCTGTGATCATCATACGGCAGATATGGAATTCATGCTGTCCAAGCGGGAATACATTAACCGAACTGGACGTGTGCGAGGCAAAGACGATGTGATTGCCTATCATTTACGACAATCTTTTGTTCCCGGTGAGATCACTCCGCAGGACGCAAATCGCCTGGGACAGGAGCTTGCGCGACGCTTCACTCACGGAGAGCATGCGTTCATTGTTGCAACGCATACCGACAGAAAACACATTCACAACCACATCATTTTTCATTCGGTTAACCTGGACTGTGATCGTAAGTTCAAAAACTTTTGGTGCTCCAGTCTTGCCCTTCGACGACTGAACGACACCATCTGCATTGAGAATGGCTACTCTATTGTGGAGCAGCCAAAAGCACACGGAAAAAGCTATAACAAGTGGCTGGGTGATCGAGCAAAACCGCGCAACAGAGATCTGATCCGAACGATGATAGACGATGCTCTTGCACATAAGCCATCGTCTTTTGAGGAGCTTTTTGCCCTGCTTCAACAGGCAGGGTGCGAGGTGAAACATGGAAAGCAAATCGCTTTGCGCGGCCCTGAACAGAAGCGTTTTTGCCGGTTGGATACTCTGGGTGATGGGTATTACGAAGCGGATCTGCTTGCTGTGCTGTCCGGGGAAAAACAGCACCATCCGAGTGAGAAAGAGTCTGTCACTCATTATCCCAAAGTCAATCTGCTGGTAGATATTCAGGCAAAGCTGCGTGCTGGGAAAGGCCCTGGTTATGAACGTTGGGCCAAGGTTTTCAACCTGAAACAGATGGCACAGACGCTCAATTATCTGACTGAAATCGGACTGATGGATTACGACGAACTTGCAGCAAAAACGCAGAATGCCACCAGCCAATGTCATGAACTGGATGCCAAAATCAAAGCTTCAGAAAAACGTTTAAGCGAGATTGCGGTCCTGAGAACGCATATCATTAACTACATCAAAACCAGAGAAGTTTACTCAGCGTATCGGAAGAACGGTTATTCAAAACGCTTTTTATCGGAGCATGAAGCGGAAATTCTTCTGCATAAAGCAGCCAAAAAAGCGTTTGATGTGCTGGGCGTAAAGAAACTGCCTACCGTCAAAAAGCTGCAGACTGAGTATGCTGAAATCCTCGCGGAAAAGAAAAAGGATTATGCGGAATATCGTAAGCTGCGCTCTGAAATGCGTCAGCTTTTAACTGCGAAAGCCAATGTGGATCGTCTTCTGGGATATGAGGATTCGCAGAAACAGGATGAGACTGAAAAAGACTGGCGTGCGCATTAAAGTAAACAGAAAGAGTGATGGCTGCCGTTTAAAAAGCGGCAGTCATCACTCTTTTTTCTGTGCTTGATATGGCAAAAGGCAGTCCACGAATACATTGATTCATAGCGCCGCAAGGTGCGCAGCCGCATGATTTATCATGCGATCAACCGGGGATTGGGGGAGGCTTCCACCAACGAGCATATCGTGTGTGGGTACCCACAGACATTGCTTGCCACTATTGTGTTGTAACGATTTTGTAACGCTGGATGGTTTATGTTTGTTTTGAATGCTACCGTTGCCAATGGCAAGCAGTTTCGAACCGTAGGGGATAGTAGAAACTGTCTGCAAAAGGGGATTGATAAATGGAACTTCTCATAGCTGGATAATGTTGAAAGAAAGGCGTGGAACAGATCATGGAACGAAAAAATAACCCCACATGTATTCGCAGACGCATCGCTGTGCTGTTGATATGTGTTTTGATCGCTTCGGCAGGCGTGGGTACCGGATATCTGATTGGTGCAAAATCCCTTTCAGCACAACTGGCAGAGCAAACTGGATACGCAGCAAATCCGGTCTATGAATACATGGTCGGTTCTGCTGCATGGCAGATGAGCGCAGAAGCTCACGCACTTATGATGCAGAGTTTCTATATTGCGGAGGAAAATGTCAGCGCCTTGATTCATCTGGCTAACAACGAACTGAACGGTTACCGCTGGGTAGAGGAAAACGGCCAGAAAAAGCTGTATCTGGATGACAAGAGAGTGTGTGTTGTTTGCGATATTGACGACACTCTGGTGGATGGGGTTCATTATACGGCCAACATTCTTGGCAAGAATGGCGAGTGGACCAACAAAGCATTCACAGATTTCGTTCAGAGTGAGGGCTGTACTGCGCTGCCCGGCGCAGTTGCGTTCACTAATCATTGCGTGAACAATGGTATCGCCCTTTTCTATGTGACCAATCGTTATGATCAGGGCTACAAGATCAGCGAGCAAGGCTATGCTGGTCAGGAAGGATACAAGAAGGCAGACGGCACGGTGATCGGCTCCTCCACCTATGATGTTTTTGGCAAGACTACCTACGATATCACCATGGCCTCCATGGCGAAACTGGGCTTTCCCGTCAATGATCCCAACGCCGCCAATTACTGCGCTGATGCGATGCTTATCGTCAATGATACGAAACTGAACGGATCAAGCAAAGCGTGGATTCGCGATATGATTGCTGACGGCGGCGTATTGAAGACGGGCGAGCGCACCCATGAGTCAAGTGCTTATCCCGAAACGATCGATATTGCTGCCCATCACATTGCCATGCTGCTGGGTGACGACCTGAATGATATCAGCCAGATTTTCAGCGATAGTGCAAATGCTATTGATCGTGTTGCATTGACCATCGACCATATTGAAAACTGGGGATCAAAGTGGATTGTTTTCCCGAATGCAGTCTATGGGAGCGCGGCGAATTTTGCTGCTCAGTATGGGTATTCAGAACTGTTTGAAAGGTTCGACTACACAAATCCGGGCAACGATATTTGGGATATTTATGATTGAACGATTGGGTTTGAAGCACTGTTTAGGAACGAAATGAACCTTATAGGAGGATCAAAATGAAGAAAATCATTTCCGTTGTATTGAGTCTTGTTTTTGTGCTTGGCATATTCCCGGCAGTGGGTTTTGCAGCAACCAACACGGAGGATATCATTATCCTTTATGAAAACGATGTGCATTGCGAAGTAGTGGGCTATTCAAAGCTCGCTGCGATGAAGAAGGAATTACAGAAAACCCATGCATATGTCGGTGTGGTATCCGGCGGCGACTACATTCAGGGAAG
The DNA here is from genome assembly GCA_017938645.1 of Clostridia bacterium. The sequence continues at coordinate 48,883 of JAGBBE010000088.1, read as the reverse complement.
CAGCCTGGGGGTGATCTCCAAAGGTGAGTATATCGTAAATCTCATGAACCTTGTCGGCTACGATGCCGTAGCACTGGGAAATCATGAGTTTGATTATCGGATGGAGAGACTTGAAGAACTCATTGGCATGATGGATACCGCGCCTGTTTGCTGTAATTTCCAAAGAATCGGCGAGGCGGGATCCTATTTCAAGCCGTATTCCATTGTTTCCTATGGCGATGTGGACATCGCCTATATCGGAATAACAACACCGTCTACCATCACGTCATCTTCTCCGGCACAGTTTAAGGATAGCGAAGGGAATTTTGCCTATACCTTTCATGCCACCGATTTGTATGAGGTCGTTCAGACAAATATTGACGCAGCAAAAGCGGAGGGCGCCGATTACATCATTGCAGTTTCCCATATTGGATATGCAGAAGATGAAATATACGGCGACATGGAAGACGTTGAGACCCTGATTCAAAATACAGATGGACTGGATGTGGTCCTTGATGCACATTCCCACAGCGTGATAGAGGGAATAGAGATCATCGACAAAGGCGGCAATGAGGTTCTTTTGAGTTCCACCGGTACGAAATTTGAGTATATCGGCATGCTGACCATTTCCGGCAATACATTTACGACTGAGCTGATTCAAACAGAGGACTGTCAGGCGACGGATCCCGCAGTCGATGCGTATCTTTCACAAATCAACTCGGATCTTTACACGCTGGCGGAGCACAAGCTGGCTTTCAGCGAAGTGGATCTGATCACGAAGGATGCAGATGGCAACCGCCTTGTGCGAAACACAGAAACCAACCTTGGCGATTTGTGCGCTGATGCGATGCGTTATTACGCAGATGCAGATGTTGGATATATGAATGGCGGTGGCATCCGGGCGGATATTCCACGCGGCGATATTACCATCAACACTTTGCTGAATGTAATGCCGTTCAACAACACGGTTGTGGTGGCAGAAATCAGCGGTCAAACAATGAAGGATATGCTGGAAATGACCGTGATGGCCTGGCCTGCAGAAGACGGAAGCTTTCCGCACCTTTCCGGAATCACATTTTCGGTAAACACAAGTATTCCCACATCCGTTATGGTCAACGAACAAGAGGAATTCCTGGAGGTTGCAGGGGGAGTACCGGGTGTACGATGTAAAGGTATACAACCAGGAAAAAGGAACCTATGAACCGCTTGATCTGGATGGAACCTACACAATTGCGGCATCAAATTACTTCCTTCTTGATTGCGGAAGCGGTATGACGATGTTTGAAAATGCACGAATCCTTCGGGACGATGGTATCCTTGATGTGGAAGTGGTTGAATGGTACATTGTGGAAATGCTCAATGGAGTAGTCGGCCAGCAATATCAGGATACAACGCCCAATATTACATTTTCCACGGGCGAGTAAAGCGCATTGGAAAACGTGAATTCCATGTTGAGAATTGACTGGAAGGTTTTATTAAAGACAAATTGGTTTCAGGGAAAAAGATTACACTATACAGGATGCAAGCAGTGTGCAAAAACGATTCGATACAGTCTGCATTCTTAAGCAAACGATGATGCTGATGAGCCGTCCCTGTACAAGGACGGCTTCTTTTTTTCGAAGTGGGACAAATGTAACGCTTTTGAAACGCTTGAAGATTTATGATAACAAAGGAACTATGTATATTCCTAAATGAAAAAACAATGTGGAGGGTGAAACGATGCTGAAAAAATGGTTTGCAGCAATTTGCGCATTGGTCATATTGTCTGCCTCATCTGCTGTGGCGCAGGAGAACACAATGGATGCGCTGCTTGCCTCAATGGCAGACGCGGCTGCAAAGAATGTGGAGCTTGGCGGTTCTGATCTGGACATGTACAGCTCTGTTGTGATGCCTGCTGATTTTTCCCGCATGCCAGATTCGTTCGACCTGCGCGATCAGGGCTATGTGCCTGCTGTGCGCTCTCAGGAAAACTGGGGTACCTGCTGGGGGTTTGCCATCATTGGCGCAAGTGAGATCAGCATTCTGTCCGAGCTGGGCCTGACGACGGAACAATACGCTGAAAAGGCTGGTAAGGAGATGAACCTTTCTGAAAAGCATCTGGCCTGGTTTGGCAACAGTCACCTGCCTGCGCTGGAGGGATATCCCGAAGGTGAATATCCTTTCCACGGTCTGGAAGATCAGGCCGGTGAAGGTATCTATAGTATGAAAGAAGAAACGGAAGGCCCCAACGCACGTTATAACAGCGGCGGTTTTATGGCCTACGGTTCCTCGCTCTTTTCTTCCGGTACCGGCCCTGTGACGGAAGAAATGTACCCCTATCTGGCGGCGGACGGCTCCCATTCCACCGCTGAGGACTGGTCTCTGCCCGAAGAAGCCCGCTTTGCGATTGGCATGGAACTGGAAAACAGCTCCATCCTGCCCAGCCCCGCTGCCAGGGATGCAGAGGGCAACTACGTGTACAATCCCTATGGTACCTATACCATCAAGCGCGAAGTGCTCAATGGCCGCGCGGTGACCATTGCCTATCATGCTGATACCAGCATGGATCCCAATGCACGCAAGAACACGCTGCGCGATCTGTACAGGCTGGGTGGCTTCGTCTTTGAAGATGAGGCTTTTGACAGCTTCTTTACCTATCATATGATGGGAGAGCACGAAACCGACATGCTCCCCAGCGCGAAGCTTCTGCTGGTTCAGATTCTGCTGGCACAGGGCGGCATGCCGATGGAAGAAGTGAATGAAGTGACGGCTCAAATGACGGTTGAGGAAATCGCTGAAGAGGTCGCAAAGTTCTATGCGCCGCCGGAGGAAGCCGAAACCGAAGCCGAAGTCAGTGCCGAAGCGGAAGCTGAAGCCTCTCAGGCCGAGGCTGAAGCGCTGGAAGCGGAAAAGCGCGCAAAGGCGGCTGAGCTGGGCTTTGACTATGAAGCCTACCTGGCTGAAATGGAACAGATTGCGGAAGCCAGCGAGCTCAAGTATGTGAATACGGATACCTATGCCCAGTACACCAGCACCACGCAGGCTGCGGCCAACCATGCCGTTACCATCATCGGCTGGGACGATCATTATCCGGCTTCCAACTTCCTTGAAGGCCACCTGCCTCCGGCAGACGGCGCGTGGATTGTGCGCAACAGCTGGGGCGCTGATTATGGCAACGAGGGATGTTTCTACCTGTCTTACTATGACAAGACCATTATGGCTCCCGAAAGCTTTGACTTTGTAACCCAGTATCCTGCCGAAACCCCCAGGCAGGTCAACCTGTCCGCGCTGGACTATATGCCCACCGTCGCCTATATGCCGGCCCGTATGAAGAACGCTGTGAGCTATGGCAGCATTTTCGATGGCGCGCCCAGCGATACCGTGCTTCGCTACATCAGCGTTCTGACGGCGGATCTGAATGCCGAAGTGACGGCGGACGTCTACCTTCTTAATGAAGGCGCTACCCTGCCTGTGGATGGCGTGCTGCTGGACCGTGTGGTCACCACCCACCTGTACGGCGGCTATCACCGCATCCAGCTCAATCACGACTTCATCATCCCCAAGGATGCCAAGATCGGCGTGGTCATTACCCAGCGCGTGTCTGACAACGAAGGCACCCTGTATTCCGTTCCTTATTCCAGCTCTGCCAACAGAAAGTATCTGGAAACTTTCAATTTCTTTGCGCATGATCTGTCTCAGCTGACTACCTATGCCGAAGGCCGCATCAACAAGGGCGAAAGCTGGGTGCTGGCGGAGGGACAGTGGCACGACTGGGCCGATGTGATTGGCAAGCTGCAGGAGGAAAACATTGCTGCCACCTACATGAGCTACGACAACCCCGGCATCAAGGTGTATTCCTACATGCTGGATGAAGTGGAAGGCATGCACAGCTTTGACCAGAGCGTCTCCTTCAACGGTGTGAAGATGAACCAGTGCAGCGATTGCAGCTATGCGCTGATCGAACAGTAAACAATGGTTTCCTGCAAAACGAAACCAAATGAAATAAAGGAGAGATACCCATGAACAAAAAGTGGAGCGAAATGACCCCTGCTGAGAAGAAAAAGTTCATTGCCCTTTGCGCTGTTGCAGCGCTTGCGTTTGTGTTTGTCGTTCTGGATCTGACCGGAGTGTGGAAGAACAAAATTGGCACATACATGATTTCTGCCCTCTTCTTGATTGAAGGCGTGCTGAACTGGAAAAACAACACCAAAATGGCGATTCTGGATATCATTCTGGCCATTGTTTGGCTGCTGGGCACTCTTTGAGTGGTATGCTGATGGCATAACCTCAACCTAAAACCCATCACGCATTGTGGTGGGTTTGTTTTTCAGAAAAATAGTTTTCAAAAAATCATTTGGTGTAACGGTTCTGTTACAGCACATGGTTTATGCTCAAAAGGCTGTGTGCTAACGCAAGATTTTGTGCGCACAGAGAAAAAGCTTAGTTTTGGAGGGGAAAACATGAAGAAACTGATTGCTCTGCTCATGGCTATGCTCATGCTGCTCAGCACTATGTCTTTGGCCGTGGCTGAGACTGTGGAAACCGAAGCTGTTGAGACTGAAGCTGTTGAGACTGAAGCTGCTGCAACCGAAGAAGCTGCTGCTGTTGCTGAACAGAAAGACTGGACTGTATTGGTATACCTTTGCGGTACCGATCTGGAAACCACTGGCGCTATGGCAACGATCAACCTGGTTGAAATTGCCGAGACCATTCCCAGCGATAACGTCAACGTTGTTATCGAAACCGGCGGCACCCGCAAGTGGCAGGCTGAAGAGTACCTCGGTCTGAAGATTGCAACCGATAAGCTGCAGCGCTGGACCTTCGGCAAGGAAGGCTACCAGATGGTTGATGAACAGCCTTTGGCTAACATGGCCGATTACCGCACTCTGACTGACTTTGTGCAGTGGGGCGCCGAGAACTATCCTGCCGAAAAGTATCTGCTGGTGATGTGGGATCACGGCGGCGGAAGCAACACTGGCCTGATTGCTGATGAACTGCACAATTCTTCCATCATGTCTCTGCAGGATTTCGGCAAGGGTCTTGCCAATTCTGGCGTTCATATGGAAGCCATTCTGCTGGACACCTGTCTGATGGCTTCTCTGGAAACCGCTCAGGCTGTGCAGCCCTATGCCAACTACCTGATCGCCTCTGAGGAAACGGTTCCCGGTCAGGGCACTGATTATCAGCAGTGGCTGCAGTATCTGTACGATTATCCCTATGTGGATGGTCGTCAGTTCGGCAAGATCGTATGCGATGCTGTTCAGCAGAAGTACGCTGAACTCAACAGCGATTATTTTAGCAAAACGCTGACCTTCTCTACCATCGATCTGAAGAAGCTGGATCCCGTTGTGGCGGCTTTTGAGAACATGTTTGCCGAAGTGGGCAAGCTGCTGGCGGATCCCGTTGCGTTTGGCCGCTTTACCTATCTGACCCAGAATGCCGAAAGCTTCCAAGCTTCTGAAATGATTGACCTGCAGGATTTTGCCACCCGCGCCGTACGCTACGGCCTGCCTGTGGAAACCGTAGGCGCTGTGATTGAAGCCGTGAACGATGCAGTTTTGCATGACGTGAAGGGCCTGCTGCACAGCTATTCTCACGGTCTGTCCTTCTGGTATCGTCCCAATGCCTCGCTGACCGAACTGGACCATTTTGCCCGCAACTGCAAGAATCCCCACTATCTGGCTTTCCTGGATGCCATCAACATGGGCTGGACTGCTCCGGACTGGGTATATGAGCAGGTGGAACGTCTGCCCGATATCTCCCGTGCGGATTACATTGTAGAGAAAGCGGTTCAGGTGAACTCCGACGGTCACCTGCAGATGAATATCACCAATGCCAAGGAAGCCGTTGCCCGTGTGGATTACCGTTTGTACATGGAGAGCGACAAGGTTCCCAGCGGCTGGGTAACCCTCGGCCTGGATGATGATGTTGACGGCGACTGGAACGAAGGTACCTTCTGGGATAAGTTCGACGGTACCTGGCCCATGATCAACAATACGCCCCTTCAGATTGAAATGGTCAATTCCACCAGCAGCTATACGCTGTACAACGTGCCGATCGGCACTCTGATGGATGAGGACAATCCTTCTCTGGGCTATAATAAGCTGATGCTGCGCGTTGGCTATGAATACGACAAGCCCCTGACCTCTGTGTTTGACAACATGTACCAGACTGCTTCTGAAAAGGCTCAGGAAGCTGCAGAGGAAGCTGCAGAGGAAGCGGCAGAGGAAGCCCTTACCGAGACTGCAAAGGATCCTTATGCCGGCGAGTACGTTATCTACGGCGTTTGGAACGAGACCTCTTCCAACATCGGCCTGGCTTCCCGTGACGTACAGGATATTGAAGACCTGTATGGTCAGAAGTTCGCCGTTCTGGCTACTGGTATTGATCCTCTGTTTGGCGAAACTCAGGGTCAGATCACGCTGGGCGACATCGTTCTGTCTGAGGATCTGGTCATCGAGGAGAAGCCTCTGCCCAATGGCACTTACGCTTACGAGTTCGTCGTTACCGACGTGTTTGGCAACCGGAGTTCCACGGTGTACATGACCTTCGAATGGGACGGCGAAAAGGCTACCTACGATTACGAGAGCTATGAAATGCTGAAAATGCTTCTGGAACTCTTCGGTTACTATGCTTAATTAAATGTCTGGGTTACCAAGGGCCACGGCAGCTGCTTTGCAGCTGCCGCGTCTTGCTCTTTTAACAAAGACATTTGGTTCCCCCCCAACAGTACAATAACATTTTCCTTGTCGCTCGCATGCAAACGGGAAAGAAAGCCAATGGGAGGAACCACGCAAAAAGGAGAATCGTTTACAGATATTGATATACAGGAGGTTTGTATATGGCGTTTTTGAAATGGCTGCAGGAGATGCGCACACCCTTTATGGATGGTGTGCTCGGCACGATCACGCATCTGGGCGAAGAAACTGTTTTTATTGTCTTGGGCATTTTGATTTTCTGGTGCATCAACAAGCGGGAAGGTTATTTTCTGCTGACGACTGGTTTGATCGGCACTGTTCTGAACCAGTTTATGAAACTGTTGTGCCGAATTCCTCGTCCTTGGGTATTGGATGAAACATTCGTTATTGTGGAAAGTGCTCGCGCGGAAGCAACCGGCTATTCCTTCCCCAGCGGTCATACGCAGATGGCTGCTGGCCTGTATGGCGGTATCGCTCGTTGGCATCAGGGATGGATTCGCGTTGTGGGTATTGTTCTGGCGCTGGTGATCGCTTTCTCCCGCCTGTATCTGGGTGTTCATACGCCTCTGGATGTGGGCGTAGCATTGCTGATGGCTGCGGTGCTGGTACTTGTGCTGTATCCGCTGATGCATAAGGTTACGGAAAACGAACGTCTGATGCGCGGCCTGTTGTGCATCCTGGTGCTGATTGCTGCTGCCAACCTTGCCTTTGTTTCCTTTTATCCCTTCCCGGCGGATGTGGATGCCGAAAATCTGGCTCATGGCCTGAAACAGGCATACACCACCCTGGGCGCTCTGCTGGGCCTGCTGGTTGCTTTCGAAATCGAACGCCGCTTCATCCGCTTTGAAACGAAAGCTGTATGGTATGTGCAAGTCATCAAGGCTGTAGTGGGTCTTGCTCTGCTGATGGGCATCAAGGAAGGCATGAAAATTCCGCTGCGTGCCATCCTCGGTACTCACGATCTGGGCAACGGTATTCGCTATTTCTGCATTACGCTCTTCGCTGGCTGTATCTGGCCTCTGAGTTTCCGTGCGCTGAACAAACTGTCCGCCCGCAAAGCGCAAACTGTTCAGAAATGATCGTGCGATGAAAACGGAGCATATTTCCGGAAAGTAAGGAGAACTTCGGATGGGTGTTTACACGATTGCCGAAGCCATAGCAGCAATTGTTGCCGGTATTCTCATTGCGGCCTGCACCAAAAAAGCAGAACATGTAACCTATAACAAGTTGGACAAAGCAGGACGTATCACCAATATTCTGTTGATTCCTGTGTATTTGTATCTCGCTCCATTGTGTCTGTTTATAGGGCTGATCGCAGGACCCGAGTATGATGGTTTCTTGGGGCTTTTGGGCGCGATTGTTTCCATCCTGATTTCATCAGCTGCCTTGTTTTGCGGACTTGGCTTGGGTTTCTCTGTTGCATTGCGCAAAAAAGGCAAAAGTAAATGGAGCTTTGCTGTGCAGTTTGCAGGGCTTGCAGGGATTGGACTTACGATTTTACTGTATGGTCTGTTTGCGGGTAATCTGGTCAGCACGCTCAATTGATACCAATCCTCAGAATCAGAAAAAGGCATAGCCGCAGTTTTGATTGCGGCTATGCCTTTTATGTATTCCCCGCAAATGGGGGAAGGACTTGGGATTAGAAGTCCAGCTCGCTCTTCTGGAAGAGCTTGCAGGTGGCGATAATGCCAGCTGCAAGGTGAACAATGACAATGAGGAAGGCAAGGAAATCAAAGCTGCCCAGAACCAGACGGCTATAGAAGGTGCCAATATTATAGCTGAGCGTCAAACGGCCGAGGTTGAGGTTTTCGAGCCAGGTAAGGCCGAACATGGGCATGAAGGACAGGAGCAGGTAAATGGTGCCCAGACCAGTGAGAATGTAGACGAACAGGGAGAGAATCGTGGACTGGGTCATGAACATCACGATCATCGTAATGCTCACAACAACGGCCTGTGCCAGAAGGAACTTAACCAGGAGAGCGAGGACAAGATCCATCATAACGGCAGGGGCAATGGAAGCGCCCAGCACGGAGCCAGTGACCAGCGTGAGCAGAACAATCACAATGCAGTCCAAAACCATCAGAATGATGGTTTCCAGCAGCTTGCAAATAACAACCTTGTTACGGGTAACGCCCAGACCGATGGCTACCTGCATGGTCTTAACCTTAAAATCCTCAGAGAATACAGCAAGCATTTCGAACAGACCAAAGAAGACAGCCAACCAATCCAGCATACTGCAGGCAGAAGCAATCAGCGTGACAGAAGTAACCTGCATACCGCGATTGGGAAGATAGAGCACGATTACATAGAGTGCAAACAGCAGAAGCATGGAAAACAGATGGGATGAACGCTGAAGAATGCGCTTAACGTCGGCGCGGATATAATTACGCATTGTTGCTGCCTCCTACCAGATTGAAATAGAACTCTTCCAGTGTGCCGGACTCATGCTGCGTGTCCAGTACCTTTACACCGGCCTTTTCCAGAGCTTCCTTGGCCAGCTCCAGATCGTCCACAGAGATGCGCACAGCGCGTTCCATGTTTTCCAGCTCGGTGGTGGTGATTTCGCGGGCTACGCTGCCGTTGTTCACGATACCGAAACGGGTGGCGGTGTGCTGCAGCTCGCTGAGAATGTGAGAAGAAACGATCACCGTCATGTTGAACTCTTCGTTCAGACGCTTTACCAGATTACGCACGTCCACGATGCCCTGGGGGTCAAGGCCGTTGGCAGGTTCGTCCAGAATCAGGATTTCGGGATTGCCCAGAATGGCGTTAGCAATGCCCAGACGCTGCTTCATACCCATGGAGAAGCGGCCGACCTTCTTCTTTACGCCGTCCAGACCTACGATCTTGAGCACGCGGGCAATTTCTTCCTTGGCGTTCTTAATGCCCTTCAGCTGGCAGTAATAGGTCAGATTCTGCGTGGCGTTCATCTTGGGGAAGAAGTTGGAACCGATAAAGAAGCCGATGTGACGGCGGCCTGCGGCGACATCCTTTTTGCTGGAGCCGCCCATAATGGTCAGTTCGCCGTCGTTAAACTCGGACAGGCCGAGAATGAGCTTGAAAATGGTGGTCTTACCAGCGCCGTTCTTGCCGATGAGGCCGTAGATGTCGCCCTTGTTGACCTGCATGTTCACGTCGCTGAGAACCTGATGTTTACCGTAGCTCTTTTGCACATTGTGCAGAGCGATAACTGTTTCACTCATTGTTTTTTCTCCCAAATTTATGTTTTGTTTTATGCCTTACCAAACGTTGATTCGCTTCTCAGGAGCCACATACATGCCGTCGCTGGGCTGAATGTCGTACGTTTTCTGGAACTCCTCAAACTGGGCCAGCGTTACATTGGTACGCAGGAAGCCGAGCGGATGCTCATCGTCTACCAATGCCTTCTCGACCGCAAGCTCGTTCTGGCAGCGCCAGAATTTGGCATAGGTGCGGAAGAACAGGTCGTAGTCGAAATCGGGCTTTGCCTTGGCAATGTTCAGCATGCACTTTACAGCACCCATATCCGCAATCGCTTCGCCAGACACATTTTTACCATTGTAGATCACAAATGCGTTGGGATAGGGGGTAATGGTGTTGTAGTACTTGATGAGATCGCTGGCGCGGAGATCGAAGGCTTCCACATCATCGATAGACCACCAGGGTTCCAGATGACCGTACTTGTTGAACTTATAGCCACCTGTATCAAAGGCGTGCGTGATCTCGTGACCAACACAGACGCCAACCATGGCCAGCAATTCCTCATAGGCCATATCGGACGTATAAATTTCCCCTGTGAGGAAACCTGCCAGAATGTTGATGGAGTTTTCACTCGGCATGTAGAAGGCTTGGCAAACGCTGGTGGACTTATAAGGAGCGCTCATATCCCACTCAGTACGATCAACTTTCTGACCAATCTTCTGAAGTTCACGCTTCTGATGGAAAAGATTGATGGCTGCAATAGCCTGGGGAAGCGTACCGCCCTCGTTGTTGCGGCAGCCCTTGAAGTTGAGACCGGAATAATCCACAAACGCGTCCGGATAAACGCAGCGGATCACCATGTAGTCCAGCTTTTCGACGGTGGCTTTGCGGGCGTTTTCAGACAGCCAGTCAACGCTCATGATCATTTCGCGGTAGTAATCGATAATCTCATCAATCAAAGAGCGGATATTGTTCTTGAGTTCCGGCGTGCAGTAAGCAGCAACGTAGATCTGGTCCATCGGGCCGGGCAGATAGTTCTGCAAATAGTTGTCGAATACAAATTCGGCAATATCTTCTCTCGTGTCGCCGGTGGTATCAGTATTCGTTTCAGTAGGCTCGCCCTCTTCTTCTTCGGAAACCAGACGGACATTGTGGAAGAGTTCATACGCAAGCTTGAAGGTGTCTTCGTCCAGCAGGGGCATCAGTTCCAGCACGGTTTGCACCGTGAGCATGGCCTTGATTTCCTCAAGATAACGGGGCTGATAGAGCCTATTGAGGAGCTTGATGTAGGACTGCTCGTAGACACGGTACTGTTCCTGCGGCGCTACGCCATAGGCTTCGAACTGACGGGCAACGGGGTAATTGCCGGCCAGCTTGGTCAGTTCATCCAGCGAGAGCATCTTGGCGGAGTTTTCATACGTCTCAGTCTGTCGATCGATGGAGCTCTTCACGTTCTCAGCGAGGCGGCCTTCAAAACGGTAACACTTTTTGAGCAGATCCTGGATCTCTTTTTCGGAGTAACCCATTTTCTGCAGCAGATACTGGGCGGATTCGTTAGCCGCGTTGCGGCGGAGAAGGCCACTTTCAGCAATCATCAGGTAATTATCCTGACTGCCCAGGGAGAACTGAGTGTTGGGTTGGATGGTGGCCATGTAGGTGGTCTGCGTTTCAGGATCCGGGGAAACGCCGATTTCCAACAGCGAAACACCGGTGATGTTCATGCCGTTCACGTTGAACAGGTAGTCGCTCAGTTCGTCCATGGTCTTAATGGAAGCAATAGCCTCCAGAAAGGGACGGGCGGGCTCAAGACCGTAAGCATTGCGGTACTCCCATTCGCCGGACAGGCTGGAGAAATTCTGTACCAGCTTCAGGTCGTGGGCGAGCCGTTCGCTGCTCAAACCTATGGCGTCTGCATTGGCAGGATCGATCTCGGCTTCGTTAAGCACGATGTCCAGCTTGTGCTGGTAAATAATCTCCTCTGCAGTCTCGAAAGGGCCATAGCCGTCCTCGGTGGTCAGAAACCATTCAAGGTTGGCGGCGGTGTGGAAGTCATCCTTGATAGAGACTTTCGTGTTTTCATCGACAGCTCCGATGATATCGGAGTTGATCCACTTGGAGTCGCTGGAAATCGTTTGGCCTGCTGTTATGGCTGCCAGAGCGGACGTGCTGCCAAGCGCCAGCACCAGTGCCAGCAGCAGCGCAAGCAGGCTTTGCAATTGTTTCTTACGCATATTTGTCTCCTTAGTATTTGGTTATTCAATCGTCAGCAGATCCACAAGACCCGTGATATCAAAGATCTCCATCACGGTTTCATTAACGCGGATCACTTTCATTTCGCCTTGTTCGTCCATAATGTCCTGCGCAGTGAGAATTACGCGCAAACCAGCAGAAGATACGTACTCTACGAAACCGAAATCCAGAATCAGCTTCTTTACACCGGTAAGTTCGTTTTCTACCACCTCGTTCAACAGGGGAGCGGTGATAGCGTCCAGCCTGCTCTGAAGTGTAAGCGTAAGCACAGCGTTATCCAGATTTTTCTGAATGTTCAATGCAGTTCTCTCCTTTCTTTATGTTTCTTAATCAAGCCAAAACGATTTGATAATGGTGATATCAACATTTTCGCCGCTGATAGCAACAATCACGTCATCCGCCAGGTTAGCTATGATTGATTTTTCAAGTTCATCCCATTTGGACTGCTCGCTTTGAGCCTGGAATCGATAACCTTGGAGTGTCCATTTGCTGCTGAAATCGGATTCAGAATGCTTTGTCAGCATAGCGCCTTCGATGGCATAGCGGATTTTACCCATGATACCCACCGCTGCAGCGTTCTTGCCGGAGGTGGACATGGCAAGCAGCTTTTCACGCTGGCCGTTGTTTTCAAAGGAGGCTTTCAGCGAGACGTGAAGCTCGTAGTGGTTGCCCTCGTATTCCAACCAGAACGTGCCCTTTGACCATTTGAGCAGCGCAGGAAGCACACCGGTCAGTTCCTCAGCCAGCAGACGAAGCTGCAACCAGCATTTTCGGGAAAGCGTGTTGTAGGACGCGCATTGATCTACCTCAGTAAAGATTGCATCAAGATGCAATGTGCCTTGAGAAAGCGTGCAAAGATTCGATTTCATTCTTCCCCTCCCAATGTAGTCAAGTGGTGCGCTGCATCTGCATGGCAACTTACTAAGTATAAGTTCATCAACGTTACCGAATCGTTACACAGGAAATTGTTTTATCGGAATAGTCTGATGTAACGGTACTGTTACGAAAGAGAAATACAATGAAAAAGGATATCAACCTACATCAAACGTGAGGAGAAAATGCAATGAACAAAATGATGATTGAAAAACTGCTCGCAATTCTGATGGCGTTTGCCATGATGTGCGGCGTTGCCTGCGCTGAAACTGCGGAAAATTATGTTAGGGATTATACCAATATGCCCGAGCGCGGCCTGATTTTCACCATCACAGAGAGCGACGTGAATGAACTGCACATGGACACTTCCTTCTATGTGGGAGGCACGGAAGAAGTGAACCAGCTGCCCGTTGCAACCATCAATTACACCGATGCGGAAGGCTTTGAAAAGGCCATGGCTTCCTTCACGGCAGAACAGCTGCAGGATCCTGAAATGTTCTATGAAATCCTGGAGGCTGCTTTTGCTCACAACCACACCCTCTGCACCATCGCTCTGTTTGAAAAGGATTTCTTTGACGCTCAGACTGCTGCCGGCAAGACCGCGGCTGATCTGCTTGGCGCGGAAAACACCGAGACGATTGGTGAAAACGATGGCTATGTGTATGTCGCTATCGATAACTATGATGGCGTGCTGGCCGCGCTGGAAACCGACAGCCAGAAGACCGTGGCTGAAAAGGCGATTGCCCGCTGCAAGGAGATTGTCGCCACTCTGAGCTTCCAGCCCGTTGTTTTTGCTGAGGGTGAATTTACCGATATTCCTGAGGGCGCTATCACCTTCTCCACTCAGGATCTGAACGGCAACGTAGTGACCAATGAACTGTTCCTGGGCAAGAAGCTGACCGTGTTCAACATCTGGGGCACTTTCTGCACTCCCTGCATCAACGAAATGCCCGAGCTGGCCGAGTGGAGCCAGAACATGCCCGAGGGCGTGCAGCTGGTGGGTCTGGTAAGCGACCTGAACTCCTATGACGATGCGGAAATTCTGGAACTGGCGCAGATGATCTGCGAAGCCACTGGCGCGGATGTGTACACCAGCCTTGTGGCCAATGAAGACTTTACCGAGATGCTCTCCGGCGTTGTGGGCGTTCCCACCACCTTCTTCATCGATGGCAACGGCGTTGTTGTGGGTTCTCCGGTTGTGGGCGCTAATGTGGCTGCCTGCAAGGATTTTGTGGAATCCTATCTGGCCGAGTAATCAGCTACTATATAATAAAGGAAAGAAGGAAATCTGAATGAAAATGGTCAAACGTATTCTCGCTGCTGTACTTGCTATGCTGATGCTTCTTGGCTGCGCTGCGGCGGAAGAAGCGGAGCTGGGCAGCTTTCCTTCCCGCGGCGTCCTCCTGCAGCTTACGCAGGAGGATCTGGACATGGGTCTGGTGGTAGAGCCCTATATGCAGCCGATCGACGTGGACGGTGAAACCCTCCAAATCCCGGCGATTTGTTTCCAGTATGTTCCCGTAGAGGCCACCGAGGAAGTGAATGCGAAACTTGATGAGATGTATGAAACCGGCAACTTCGAAGCTTACCAGGAAATTGCGCTGGAGTATCTTTTCAGGTGCCATGACATCGCCAGGCTCTTCCTTTTTACTGATGAGAAGGCGATCTCCGCCATTGCTGAACTGGGCAATGAGCTGACGACGGTGGGCGAAAATGACGGCTACACCTACATGCTGGCCCCTTACGAGATGAATGTCCCCGAGAAGGACGATCCCGCTACTGCGAAAATTCTCGCCGCACGCGTAACGGAAATGCTCAACACCATTCAGTATCAGCCTGTGGTGATCTCTGAAGAGGAACTGGCGGGTGAACCTGAAACCGTAGTGCCCAATGCTTTCCCGGTCTTCACCACGCAGGACCTCAGCGGCAACACCGTGGACAACAGCCTCTTTGCCAAGGCGGAACTGACCGTCCTCAACATCTGGAGCACCACCTGCTATCCCTGCATTAGCGAAATGCCGGAGCTGGAGAAGTGGAGCAATGAAATGCCAAAAAATGTGCAGATGGTCGGTCTGGTGCTGGATGTGAACATTGGCAATGCCGATGGCATTGAGGAAGCGCAGATGATCTGCGAGGCCACCGGCGTTACCTACACCAACCTGATCCTGAGTGAGGAACTGCACGAATTTGCCGCTGGCATCATCTTCACCCCCACCACGATCTTTGTGGATGGCAACGGCTCCATCGTTGGCGAGCCTGTCACCGGCGCCTATGTGGACATGTACAAAGCTTTTGTGGAGGAATACATCAATGCTCAGTAAAAAGAGTCTGCTGTGGGCGGCGCGACTGATCATCTGTGCCGCTGCAGTGGCCTTCATCATTCACGGCGTCAACCGCGGGGAGGTTGCCATCGTACTCAAGAAGGCCATCAATATCTGTCTGGAATGCATAGGATTGGGCTGATGATATGAAGATTACGCAGGAAATCAAGCGCAAGGCCATTCAGGTGGTGGCCTTCGGCCTCTCCAACTGCCACATCACCAACTTTGTAGGGGAGAAGGGCGCCAAGATTTACACCGGTCCCTGGAAGCAGTTCTGCAACCCCGGTCTGAACTGTTATTCCTGCCCCGCAGCTTCCGTGTCCTGCCCGATTGGTGCTTTGCAAGCCGTGAGCGGACATATGAAGTTTGACTTCAGCTTCTATGTGGTCGGCTTCATCCTGGCCATCGGCGTGCTGCTGGGCCGCTTCATCTGCGGCTTCCTCTGTCCCTTCGGGCTCATTCAGGAGCTGTTCGCCCTGATTCCGCTGCCCAAGAAGAAGCTGCGCCTGCCGAAGTTTGCCAAGTACATCAAGTATGTGATTCTGCTGGTGTTTGTGATTATCATGCCCGTGGCGGTTACCAACATCGTGGGCATGGGCAAGCCGGCGTTTTGCCAGTATATCTGTCCTTCTGGAACGCTTTTGGGCGGCATTCCGCTTTTGAGCACCCATCCGGAACTGCAGCAGACCATCGGCTGGCTGTTCAGCTGGAAAATGGCGCTGCTGATTGCCATTCTTATCGGCTGCGTGCTGGTGTACCGCTTCTTCTGCAAGGTCATCTGCCCGCTGGGCGCTATCTACGGCCTTCTCAACAAGGTGAGCTTCTACCGCCTGACGGTGGATGAGAACAAGTGCGTGCATTGCGGCAAGTGCGCCCGCGTTTGCAAGATGGATGTTGATCCCGTCAAGAATCCGCAGTCCATTGAATGTATCCGCTGCGGCGCATGCGCGGCTGCCTGCCCCACCAAGGCCATCCGTATCGGCTTCGGTATCTTTCAGAAGAAGGAAGCCACCAAACAGCAGCAGACTTCTGGCTGCAGCGGCAACTGTTCTGGCTGCAGGAATTGCAGCAGCAAATAAGTTTTTAGTAGCACTAAAATTGTAACGCTTCTGTTACGGTTGAACTTCTAAAATGATTCGAGCAAGCAGGTTGCAACTCAAACCACTCCCTAAATCGGACAAGGAGGAAATCCCATGATCAAGATGAAAAAGGTTCTCGCGCTTGTGTGCGCACTCGTGCTGATGCTTCTGCCTTTGACGGCAATGGCCGCTACCACCAAGTATGTCAGCACCGGCAACAGCGGCAAGCTGAATGTCCGCAAGACGCCTCACACTCATTCCAACAACGTGGTCATCAAGCTGGAAAACGGCACGAAGGTCACCGTTGAAAACTACCTCGAAAACAACACCTGGGCTTATATTTCTGTTAATGTTGACGGCAAGCACTACAAGGGCTACTGCATGTCTCGCTACCTGAGCAATGAAAAGCCCAGCGTTACTCCCTCCAAGCCCAAGAGCAACTCTTCCTCCAGCTCCAGCTCCAACACTTTGAGCTTCAAGAACTTCAAGCACGTGGAGCCCTACATGATGTCTGTTAAGCCCTCTACTCCCGGCGGCTTTGTGAACCTGCGCTGGGGCCCCAGCAAGTCCGTCTCCGTGATGACCAAGCTGTACGCCGATACTCAGGTAACCGTGATCGCCAAGGACAACACCTGGGCACAGGTGTATGATCCTGAGACCGGCTATGTCGGTTTTATGATGCTCTCTTTCCTCAAGTAATTGAAAAAGCAGAAAAAGAAGGAGGATACCGAGAATGAAAAAGATGATCGCGCTCTGCCTGAGCCTGATGATGATTCTGAGCCTGACCAGCGCCATGGCTATCGACCGTTATTCCAGCATTGAGCTGACTGACAAGCTGAACATCAAGCTTGAACTGCCCGAAGGTTACACTGTGGAGAAAGAACGCCAGGATACCGCCCTGTATGCTTCCATCGAAACCGAAGCCGAAGGCAAGCCTGAGTTCTCTTTCTCCATCGCCTACGCCGACCTGAGCGAAGGCCCCACTCCCGGCGAAATGACCGAGGAAGACATCGAACTGGCCAAGGAACTGGTCGGCAGCGATTTCTTCAACCCCACCTTCTCCGTGATGACCACTGGCGAAGGCACCAAGTTCCTGGTGATCAACGAAAATGATGCCGAGGAAGACTACGTGCTGATGATCGCCAACTACGAAGGCTACTTTGTGCAGATGTACATCGAGCCTGACGAAGACGGCGCTGCAGTTACGGACGAGGATATCACTACTGCTCTGGCCATCCTGACCAGCATTCAGGTTGAAAACAAGTAATGGCAATTTGGGTCGGGCAGGCTTTATGTCTGCCCGGTTTTTCTGATTTCTGGAAGAAAACTGGAAACAACATTGAAGGTATATGCCTTTGCGCGTATAATACCCCCAAACACAGCTTGATTTGGAGGATGCATTTGTGAAGTCCCGAAAATTTCCCGTCGTGCTCACCATCTGCGTGGTTGTGTGCATAGCGGCAGCCATTGGCTTTGCCATGCTGCATTCCTTGGAGGCATTTATGGCTCTGGATCTGCCGCTGGAGTTTATCCCGCAGGAATACAGCAGCGATGGCGGCGAAACGTGGAAGCCGATTGTAACGGGCGGGGAATTGCTTCGTCAGCGCAAGGATGTGAGCGTTCGCGGTCACTTCAACTTCGATATGATGGAAGGCTGGTTCCTGAACCTGAACTTTCATCACATGCAAATGGAGCTCTTTGTGAACGGGGAGTGCATTGCCACCCATGCCAGAGAGTTTCATGAGATCGACCCGGTATGGTGTACGGACATGTGGATGTGCTTCTGCCTGCCGGAAATTCATATGAACGACGAGGTGGAGTTCAGGCTGTATTCGCTGCATCCTGCTGGGGCCGAAAAGGGTGCCTACATGGAGACGCTGTCCAGCATGAAGCTGGGGGAACCGTTTTACATGTACCAGAAGGTCAGCGGAGAGAATGCAAAAGAACAGTATGCAGGATTGACGCTGATCATTGTTGGCTTAGTGATATTTGCCATTGCCTTTGTGGCTTTGTGGATGCGCAGCCCGCTGCAGAAGGTGATGATGTACACAGCCCTCTTTGCCGTTGGTGAAGGCCTGTTCTGGGTGGCTGAGGCAGCGGAAATTACCCATTATGTGAATAATTCCATTGTGTTTTTCAGCACAGGGCGGTTTGTGAGCCGTATCCTCTGCATTTACGCACTGCTGTGCGCTGTGAGTGAACTGCTCAAGGGCAAAGCAAAAAGCATTGCGCAAATGGCCGCAACCCTGAATGGCGGACTGATCATTCTCTATTTGACGCTCAATATGGCAGATATCATCACCTTCTGCGAAGGAGAACAGATCTGGTATTGCGTTCAGGCAGTGCTTGTGCTGGTTGTGTTGTTCTGCGGCCTGTGGGATTGCGCGAATGTACACAGATCATTTTGGCAAACGCTGAGGCTGCTTTCGCTGCTGTTGGCACTGATTGCCCTTCTCTATGATATGGGTACCCTCCTTCTGGGATGGTATACCGAAATGCAGCTGTCCAAATGGGTGTGCGCCAGTGTGGCAGCTGTGCACGCAACGGCTCTGCTGGTACAGCTGCCGGCCAGCTTTGCAGCCATTCGCCGCGCCGAAAAACTGTCCGAGGAGCTGCACAACAGCCGCATCGTGCTGGCGATGAGCCAGATCCGCACGCATTTCATTTTCAATGTGCTTAACGCCATCTCCAGTCTTTGCAAGAGTGATCCGGAACTGGCGGACAGGGAGCTGATACGCTTTTCCCGCTATCTGCGCAACAACATTGATATCATGCAGGAGGATCGTCCTATCCCCTTTGAACAAGCACTGGAGCACGTGCACAACTATGTGGATCTGGAACAGCTTCGATTTGGCGAGAAAATTATTCTGGATGAAAACTTTGAGTATGTTCATTTTAACATTCCGTCGCTGGTGATGCAGCCTCTGGTGGAAAACGCCATCAAACATGGCCTGCTTCCCAAAGATGAAGGTGGCATGATCCGGTTGACCACCGTGCGCTGCGGCAACGAAGTGCTGATTGAAATTGCCGATAATGGCGTAGGTTTTGATACCCGTAAGAAAATCGAAAAAACCTCGGTAGGTTTGAGCAATGTACGCTTTCGTGTGGAAAATATGCTGAATGGCCGTATGCAGGTGCAAAGCGTGCCTGGAGAAGGAACGCTTGTACGCCTGTGGCTGCCGCTTGAGAAGGAGGAATCCCCATTCACATTATCTGTGTAGATGATGAACGGTTGGCTTTGGACAACTTCCGGCTTACAGTGGAGAACATGCATGGGGTGGAAACGCTCCGTTTGTTCCAATCCGGTGAGGAAGCGCTGGAATGGGCCAAAACCCATGAAGTGAACGCAGCTTTTCTGGATATGGAAATGTCAGACATGCACGGGCTGCAGCTGGCCAGAGAACTGCATGCCATCAACGAAAATATTGGCGTGGTGTTTGTAACGGCGTTCAGCCGGTTTGCGCTGGAGGCATTTGGTGCCGATGCGGTGGGTTATATCCTTAAACCCTATACCCGTGAGGATGTGCGCAATGAACTGCGTAAACTGGGACGCTATCAGCCCATTGCAAGCCAGAGCATAACCATCACCACCATTCCGTTTTTCTCCATTCGCGTGGATGACAGAGAGGTTCGCATTCCAAACAGCAAATGCCGGGAAATGCTTGCGTTCTTTGTGGACCGTGCTGGCGTGTCGGCTTCGGCAGGCGACATCATTTCCTGTCTGTGGCCGGATCGCGCCAATGACGAGGCAACGGGTACGCTGCTGCGCGTAACCTACAACCGCCTGTTCCGTCTGCTGGAGGATGTGGGGATTGCGCATATTCTGGTGTCTAAAAACCGCCAGCGCTGGCTGGTAAGGGAGAGCGTGGAGTGCGATCTCTATCGCATTCTTGAGGGTGACCTGGAAGCGGGCAAGGCATATGCAGGCGAATACCTGCGGGAATATTCCTGGGCGGAATCGACCAACGCGCGGCTGACGAAACTGTTAAATTATGTCGAAAACTGATAGGAGAATCATAAAATGCAACAGGATCTGAGAACCAAAAAACAAGGTGTTGAACTGTTCTATACGAACCCCATGATTCGTAAAATCACGCGGATTGAAGAAAAAAGCGCGGATTGCGCCACTTACTCCTCCATTGGCAACAAGTGCGCCTTCTTTATGGCCATGGTGATCGTAGGCGTGCTGCTGCTGATCGGTCTGCAGATGATCAATCCCAGCACGATTGTGATGGAAGACGGCAGCGCCGTCACCATTTCTACGGCTGCGTTGCTGGCTACCATTCCCTTTGGCCTGTTCTTCATCATCATGCCCTTCATTGCCATGCTGATCAAGAAGACCATTCCGGTCACCGGCACGCTGTACTGCATGAGCGTTGGCTACTGCATCAGCCTCATGGCGCAGCTGTTCGCTGAGTACAGGGACGCTATCAGCCTGGCTCTGATCATCACCATTGCGATTGTGGCTGTGATGGCGCAGGTATATTCCAGAGGCTGGATCAAGGTGGACGACAAGTTCCGCAGTATCATGAAAATTCTGTTCTTCACCTCCATTGCTTCCGGCCTGCTGATGCTGGTGGCGTACTTCATTCCCCAGCTCAGGGGCATTGTGATGTTCGTTGCCGAAAATCCTGTGCTGAGCCTTGCTGGCAGTGTGGTCTATGTGGTCATTGCTTCCCTGTTCCTGCTGGTGGACTTTGACGCCATTCAGAATGCGGTAGAAGGAAAAATGCCGCGTAAGTACGAGTGGATCGCCGCCTTTGGCCTGGCTTTCTCCGTGATCTGGCTGTTCCTGAAGGTGCTGGATCTGATCCTCAAAATGACGGGCAAGGACAGCTCTGATAAATAAAAAGTAACGTTCCTGTAACGCGCTTATGGTATCATTACCAACGTGTTCATCGCTGCAAGCAATTCTGATACCAGAAAGGAAATGAAAATGGAAAAGCTCATCAAGGATTTCAAGAGCCTCAGCAAGTTTATTGGTATCATCAGTCTGTATCATGTGTGCAATCTGGTGACCTATCTCGTGGATCTTAGCAATTTGGATCTGAGCACTGCGGATGCCATGACCCAGCAGTTTATGCCGGTTGTGAAGGTCATTAGCGCTCTTCCCTTTGTGCTGAGCATTCTGGTGCATCTGTTCCTGTGTATCAGGGGTCTCAGGGAAGCGAACGATCCTTCTTCCGCAAAGTTCCACATCATTCTGGCGATCATCTGGACGCTGGGTTATGCGTTTGGCGCGATTGGTACGGGCATCGAGCTGTTCGGCGGCGCAAACAATGTGCTGATGAACGTGATCAACCTGCTGTTCAACGCTGCTATGACGGTTCTGTTGTTCTTCTACAGCAAATTCGCCGCGCAGGTGCGTGGCTTGGAAAAAGAAAAGAAGAACGATTATTAAAAACAGAAAAAGCGAGAGCCGGAAAACATTTTCTGGCTCTCGCTTTTTTTAGGCTCTTTATTCCGCCTTCTGGATCAATGCTACATGGGTTCCGCTTAAGGTGCCCCACGGGTAATCCCTTGCAGGGAACATCCATGCCACAGCCACATAATAAATGAGGCAGCCCATGCCGACCATGCGGGCAAGCTGGGCAACGATCTGCACTGCACCCTCGGGAAGACCGAGTGAAAAATGCGGAATCAGCACGAAGAGAAGAATGACATTGTAAAGGATAACATACCGCAGTATCACGCGCCAGAAGGGCGCTTTTGCGCCGCCTGTGCGGCATACGCGGAAGCGCAGCAGCCATTTACCAATGGTTGCCCCCTTCAAAAGCAGCGTGGAAATAACCGTGTAGAGAAACAGCTTCATCACAAAGTGTGCCGTGGTGTACATATCCCGGACAAGTGGATCGTAGCCGCCAATCAGCCTTATCAACCTGTCCAGACCCCACACGATGTTGATGTCGATGAAAAAAGCGGCCAGCCTGCGAAAGAGTGAGATGCTGGTGCCATTGCGGTAGGCAGCGGCTGCTTTGTTTTCAATGCGTTCCACCAGAGGAGACAGTTTTCCCATCAGCCAGTAGCCAAGCATGCCGCCTACAAAGTTACACGACAGATCATCCACATCAAAGCTGCGATAGGGTTTGCTAAACAGGAAGAACACGCCGCTAAGTTGCGTGATTTCAAACAGCAGCGAGGTGGCGAAGCAGATGATCGCGGTACGCCGTGCATCCAACTTGAACAGATAGCGTATAAACATGCCCAATGGCACAAGCAGCAGGATATTGAACCAGTACTGCAGCGCAAAGCTGGAGCCAACGGCAGAAAAATAGGTGGAACGCTCCATGATGTCAAAGCCGGTTTCTTCCGAAAGCTCACGAAAGTAGGAGAAAGGTAGCCAGTTGGCTTTGGCAGGCTGAATGGTGGCAAGCCATTCTTCGCTGGGCAGCGGAAGCACCACGAAATACCAGCTGATGAGCATGTAGAGCACAAGGCTGTAGAAGGCAAGGAGCCTGAGTGGATTGGCTACGCCGCGTTTTCTGTGGCGGAAATAATAAGGAATCAGAGGCAGGAGCACGATCAACGGCAAAAGAATGATACCGTTTGCAATCGCGGTTCGGTAATATCGCATTTTCTCTCCTTCCGAGTCGCCGTACAAACGGTATCTCTTTTGTTTTGCTTTTGTTTGTTATTCGGCAGCCACAAACTCAATGCCATGCAGGATGCTCAGGCAGAAGGATGCGTCCTCCGCGGTCAGCTGGGCAAAGTTGTCGTTGTACTGGATCAGCTCTACAAAGCAGCCTTTGTAGAGGGTGAAGAGGGTATCAATGTCATCTTCCTCGTTGGAGCATACATGCAGATACTTGTTGCCGGAAGGCGTGGTATCCAGATGAATTTCAGGATTGTCGAACATTTCGCCAACCTGCTGGGCGTACTGCAGCTGCTGCTCTTCCGTGAGGTCGCCAAGGGAGAGCTCGCCATCAATTTCGGAGGGAGCAATATTCAGGCTAACGGCGGCGTTCTGGCCGTTCTCGATCAGCCAGAAACCATAGTTGGGCAGATCAATTTCGGCGGAAGAAATCTGAAGGGTATCATCGTGGTGGAGCACGATCGTTACGCCGTTTTCCAACTTCATCAGTTCAGTGGTCACGGTCTGCGCCAGCGCGCTGGAAGCACCCAGCAGCAGGCACAGCACAAGCAGTATGCTCAGAAACTTTTTCATAGGGCTCACCTCTTTTTTAGTAAAGATACTTGTTCAGATACTCGTTCATGATGAAGCCGCACTGATCCGTCATCACGTCGTACACCTGGCTCCAGACGCCGTTGGTGGCAAGTACCTGCAAAACGGTATCCGCATAGTAGATGCACTGCACGTCCGCGGACTTGGAGGGGGCCCAGCGCATGTTCACAAAGCCGGAGGGAGTGGAGGGCCTGACGGCCACATCATAGCGAACGTGTTTGAAGCCTTTGTACATCTTGTTCGGATCAGCCTCTGCAGCGGCGGGTTTGCTGCTGCCGGGCGCTGCTTCAGTCAGGTGACGGGTCATGCAGAAGCCGAAATAGCTGCGGTAGGCCACATAAGCCCAGGAGTTGTTTTCATACCAGAAGAGGGTAACGGAAGCACCGTTGGGAATGGTGGTGAGAATCTTGCCGCTGGTGTTGGGGCGGGAGCGCATGTTCAGGCCCTTGCCGTTGGCGGTGTTCACGTAAAGATTGCCAATGGCGACGGTGGTATCCGCGTTGAGGCTGCCCGATACCAGCGTGTCATAGTAATCGTCTTTGCTCGTCCAGCTGGAACTGGGGTTGGAGGTGTGGCCGGTGCAGAAGTGGTTGCGGAATTCGTTGCCGTTCATGTACCAACCGCCGCAGGAGGTGCACTGCACATAGTCGTCATCCATGGAAGAGCTGCTGCTGGATTCGTATTCCCAGGGGTCGAAGATGTCGCAGTAATGGCTGCGGAACTCAATGCCGTTCATGTACCAGCCGCCGCAGGATTCGCACTGCACATAGCCATCATCCAGCAGAGAAGCGCCGCCATCTGTGGGTTCGTATTCCCAGGGGTCGTAGGGCTCGCAGATGTGATTGCGGAATTCATTGCCGTTCATGTACCAGCCGCCGCAGATGTCGCACTGCACATAACCGTCGTCCATCAGTTCCGCGCCGCCATCGGTAGACCAGCCGGCGGCTTCTTCATAGCTCATGCCGCTGTTTTCCAGATACTGTTCCTGCGCGTCCTCCGTCATTTCGAGGAAGAATTCCGGAGTTACCTCTCCTGCCATGACAACGGAAGGCAAGAGAAGAGCGGCACACAGAACCAATGCCAGAAGGGTAGTCCATTTTTGTTTCATCATTCATTCTCCTTGGGCTTGCGGATTGGCGTTTGGTAAAAGGCAAGCTTTGAAAATATAGCAGAATCATCGTTACAGAACCGTTACCATACCATTGTTGGCTGAAGATGAAAAAGGAAGAAAAACAGGGCTGTTACGGTTGTGTAACGGAAAACAGTTATAATCAACAGGTCATTTTTTGAACAATCATTTGAGAAGGGAAGGACATTCAATGAATGAAGAGTTGAAGCAGAAGTTGCGTCAGATTTTGCTATCCTGCTATGACCTTGATATCGATGAAGCCAAGTGTTTTTATTCTACGCAGAATTATGCTTTCATTTTTCCTGGCAAACCCTATATGCTGCGCGTGAGCATGACGCCAAAAAAATCGCGTGCGGAGATTCTGAGCGAGCTGATGTGGGTGGATGATCTGAAACAGTTCAAGCAGACCATCTGCGAACCGAATATGTCGCAAAACGGGAAACTGCTGGAAGAGTTTGAAATCGATGGAAAAGTCTATCGCGCCAGCATGTTCCGCACCGCACGCGGTACGGTGGAGCCGGTAGCCCAAATGAACCCCATGTTTTTTGTGTGCGTTGGCGATTTGCTGGGAAGCATTCACCAAGTAAGCACCAACGAACGGAAGCTGAAAATTCAATACAAGCGCAAAACGCTGGCGGAGCAGTTTGCTCAGCGCAAGGAGCGTTCTTTTCCCAACCTTTCTGCTGAAGTAAGAGCCAAAATTGAAAGCATTGAAGCACAGGTCAATGCGCTGCCGCAGGATTTGGGGGGTTACGGCATCTGCCATGGCGATTTCCATTTGAACAACTTTTTTGTGGAAGCCAATAATGTATGGCTGTTTGATTTTGACAGCTGCTGTTACGCTCATTATCTTTATGATGCCGTGAGCTTGATTCAGGGTGCGTTTCTGCTGGGATACAAAGCTGGCGAGGATTGCCGCAAAGTGTTGTATGAGGATGTGCTGCCATATCTCAAATTCGGTTATGAGCTCAATAAGGAAACCGATGAGCACTACTGGGACAATCTGGAACTGATGCTGGCGTACCGCACGGCTTATACGCTGATGGCGCTGGCAGAGATTCAGGACTGCGGTGTGCTGGAAATTGAAGGAGCCAAAAAGTTTTTCAACTTTATCATTACGCAGGAAAATATTCTGGATGCCATGACACTGGCGATGAAGCAGCGGTGAATGCGATGAAAAAAGCGTCTGTTGTCCGCAGTGTCTATCGATCCTTTGTGCTGGTATCCATTCTGACTGCGCTGACCGCCACGCTAGGTATGCTGATTGACAATATCATCGTGGGGCGCTTTCTGGGCACAAATGCACTGGGCGCTATGGGCGTGGTAAGTCCCATCAGCCTGATTTTTTCGGCCGTAAGCAACATCTGCTCCGGCGGAGGTACGGCGCATGCCGCGCAGGCATTGGGCCGGGGCGACAAAAAAGGCGTAGCCAATATCTTTACGGCTACGATGCTGTTTGTGCTGTTGGCGGGTGCTGTGCTGACTGCAGTGGGTATGGCATTTGCACCGCGGATTGCAGTACTGCTCGGTGCGAAAGGTGAACTGCTTGCACCGACTACCGAGTATCTGTATGGATTCTTCCTTGGAGCCATTCCCACCATCATGACATCTGCCCTGATGGGCTTTGTGAAGATCGATGGTTCGGCGCGCCTGCCTCTTGTGTGCATCAGCGTGATGACGCTGAGCAATATCGTGCTGGATCTGGCAATGATCTTCGTATTCGATCTGGGTATGTTCGGCATGGCGCTGGCAACCTCCATTGCGTATTGCCTTGCGGTGCTTGCAGGAATGACGCACTTTTCCCAAAAAACCTGTACACTCAAATGGGTCAGACCCGTGAAGTTGATCCGGGAATGGGGAGTCATGATCGTAACCGGCGCGCCCACCGCACTCAGCCGCATCTGCGACACTGTGAAAGTGATGACGCTGAACCATCTGCTGGTGATGGCAGCGGGAACAGGCGCTGTGGCTGCGCTCAATGTGCGTACGCAGACGTACAATATCGTTGGAACGCTCATTATGGGCGTGTGTCAGGCCATTCTACCCGTAGCCAGCGTATTCTATGGCGAAGAGGATCGGACTGCGCTTGAAAACACGTTGAAGGAAGCGCTGCGAACCGGCTTGCTGCTGAGCACTGCGGCAGGGTTGCTCCTGGTTTTGTTCCCATCCGTGCTGCCGGGATTGCTTGGGGTGAAGGACGCAGAGACACTGTGTATGGCGACTCGTGCCATCCGTCTCTTTGCCATTGGCATGCCATTGCAGCTTGTCAATATGGCGATGATGAACACCTATCAGGCCACGCGCAATCCGGCGGCGGCTACATCGATTTGCATTTTGCAGCAGCTGGTGTTCACCACGGGATTTGCGCTTTTGCTGGTTGGTTTCATGGGTTCTGACGGCGTTTGGCTTGCCTTCCTTTTGGGAGAAGGATGTACACTGTGCTTGATTGCTGCGGCGATTCTGGTGCGAAAAGGCGGCAAATTACGCGCCTTTTCGGATGTGCTGCTTCTGAAAGACGGCTTTGGCGGTGATCGGGATGACCGTTTTGAAAAGACGTTGGGAACCACGCTGGAAGAAGTGGCGCGCGTTTCGGATGAATTGTATGCCTTTGGCGACAAGCGCGGACTCTCCCGGGAAATGATGCACAGGGTATCGCTGTGCGTGGAGGAAATGGCGGGAAATGTAGTCCGTCATGCTTCTCAGCCGACCCAAACAGGCACGTTGGATCTGCTTGTGCTGAATAAACCGGCGGAAGTGATGATTCGCATCCGGGACAATAAAATGATGTTTGACCCTGTTGCCTATCTGAAAAAACACGATTCCGCGGACGAACACTTCGGAATCAGAATCGTGGAAGGTGTGACGGATTGTTTTGAGTATCAGCACACCATAGGACTGAACAATGTACGAATGGTTATCCATAAACCGGATGAATCAGGAGAGAATCGCACATGACACTCTTTCGAATCATAACCGCTGCGGCGCTTCCGGTACTGTTTTCTGTGCTGTTTGCGCATCTGGAGAAACGGCAGAAGTGGCAGAATAAACCCGCCGCTCAAAAGCAGGCGCTGATTGGCCTGTGCTTTGGTGTGCTGGCTATTTTATCCACCGAGTTCGGCATTCCGGTAGATGGAGCCGTGCTCAACGTGCGCAGCGCAGCGCCCGTGGCTGCCGGTCTGATCTTTGGATGGCCAGCAGGTCTGATTGCCGGATTGATCGGCGGTGTGGAGCGCTGGTTTGCTACGCTATGGGGCGTGGGGAAATTCACCCGCCTTGCATGTACGCTGGGTACCATTCTGGCCGGCGTGGTGGGCGCGGCTTCACGCGTGTGGCTGCTGGATGACCGCAAGCCGGGATGGTTTCATGGCCTTGCGGTGGGTGTGACGGCGGAAGTGCTGCACATGCTGATGGTCTTTCTCACCAACACCGATGATATTCAGCGCGCGTTTCTGATTGTGCAGCAATGCGCAATTCCCATGATTGCTGCCAACGGCCTGTCCGTGATGGCGTCGGTCTGGTTGGTCAGCCGCGTGAACGGCAGGAAAAACGCATCCGCGGATAAGAATGAAAAAATCGCTCAAACATTCCAGCGCTGGCTGTTGATTTGTGTACTGGCTGCTTTCTCCGTCACCATGCTTTTCACAGGACGTTTTCAGACGCAGCTGTCCAATGCGGCGGCAGATGAGTTGCTCCGCAAAAGCATTGCGGATGTGGAAAAGAGCATCCTGGAGGCCTCTGATACCGCCCTTCTGCGGATCACCCGACAGATTGAGCGCGATTTGCCCTCTGAGCTTGATGGCGGCAGCCTGAACCAATTGGCCGAGCTTTATCAGGTTACAGAGATCAACGTGGTGGACGAACGCGGCGTTATTGTTGCCAGCACCCATGAAGCCTTTGTTGGCTATGATATGGCCTCCGGGCAGCAGTCCGCAGAATTCCTCACCGCGCTGGAAGAAGCTGATAGCTACGTGCAAAGCTATCAGCCCATCTCCCTGAGCGGCGATATTTCGCGCAAGTATGCGGCAGTCCGCTCAGCTAAGGGCTTTGTGCAGGTAGGCTATGATGCGAAGCGTTTCCAAAACGAAATTCATGAGCAGGTGCAGTATGCTGCTCATAACCGCCATATCGGTCAGAACGGCTTTGTGCTGATCTGTGACGAAAACGGAATCATCATCAGCGATAATGATGATCATATCGGCGAAACCATTGAAGCGCTTGGACATGATGAGAATAAAACTTTCCTGGTCAATCAGCGCTTCGAGGCCAGTATTCATGGCGTGGCCGCCTTCTGCATGTACGCCCGGACAGAGGGATACTATATTCTCGCGGTTCTGCCCATAGAGGAGGCTATGTTCTCCCGCAATGTGGCGGTGTACATTCTCGCCTTTATGGAAGTGATTGTGTTTGCGGCTTTGTTTGCGCACATCTATTTGCTGATCAAAAGACTCATCGTCAGCAATATCGAAAAGATCAATCACGCGCTGAACCTGATTTCGCACGGTGATCTGCAGGTGACGGTCAACGTGCGCAGCAACGAGGAGTTTTCGTCTCTTTCGGATGATATCAATACCACCGTGTGCGCACTGCGCCAGTTGATCGACGAGGCGGAAAGACGCATTGATCAGGAACTGGAATTTGCCCGGCAGATTCAGCTTTCTGCATTACCTTCCGTGTTCCCGCCCTATCCGAACCGCAGTGAAATGGAACTGTTTGCCTGCATGTTCCCTGCCAGGGAAGTAGGCGGCGATTTCTATGATTTCTACTTTACAGACGAAAACACGCTGACGATGACCATTGCGGATGTATCCGGCAAGGGCATTCCTGCTGCTATGTTCATGATGCGCGCCAAGGCACTGCTCAAAGGTTATGCCGAGGCAGGCATGCCGCTTGACGAAGCCTGTACGCAGGCCAATCTGCAGCTGCTTGAAAACAACAAAACACGCATGTTTGTGACTGCGTGGACTGGCAGCATAAACCTGAAAACAGGCTGCATGTCCGTAGTGAATGCCGGACACAACCCACCCTTGATCAGGAGAAAGGGCGAAGGATTTACCTATCTCAAAACCGTTCGCGGCCTGATGCTGGCAGCATCGAAACGTAAACGCTATCAGCAGGAGGATGTTCAGCTTCGCCCAGAAGATGAAATTTTCCTCTATACGGATGGCGTGACGGAAGCCACCAACGCGCACAATGAGCTTTATGGTGAAGAACGTCTGTTGCGTCTGCTCAATACTCTTGGTGATCTTCCCATGGAAGAACTGTGCGCACAGGTAAAAGCGGATGTAGACGCTTTTGTGGGCGATGCGCCCCAGTTTGACGACATTACGATGCTCGGATTCCGCTACACGGGAGGTGAGGGTGATGAAGGAACTGACATTGGAAGCGGCGATTGAGAACATTGCGCAGGTAACGGAATTTATCAACGCTCGATTGGAGACAGTTGGATGCGGAACCAGAACGCAAAGGTTGATCGACGTTGCCATTGATGAACTGTTCAGCAACATCGCCCGATATGCCTATGCTCCTCAAACAGGCATGGCAACCATTCGAATTGACGTGAATCAGGAGTTGCGGACGGTGGAAATCTCCTTTTTGGATGCAGGAATACCCTACAATCCTCTGACGCACGAAGACCCTGTTTCTGGTCTTACCTGCAAAGAGCGCAAGGAGGGCGGATTTGGAATCTATATTGTGAAGAAAAGCATGGACGATATCCGCTATGAATATGCTGACGGATACAATGTGACGACGATTGTGAAAAAGTATCAGGGACACGAATGAACGATCGATTTCGATTGGGATAGCAAGCATTTAGGTGGTTCTTCTTGTTGAAGGGGGGTGATCTTATGAAAGAATCGTTATGGATCAGTTGCCCGATTTGCAAAGGAAAAACACGTGTAAAAGTATTTGAAGATACCGTTCTTCTGAAATTTCCTCTATATTGTCCATGGTGTAAAAAAGAAACCGTTATCAATGTCGTAAAACTGAAAATGGTCATCGACAAAGAGCCAGACGCATGAAAGCGCAGAGCCTGCCGCCCTTCAATGTTGGGGCGCAGGCTCTGCGCTTATTTACGCTTTGTAATCATCTCGCCTTGAACTGAGCGGAATGATGACAAAACAGATTTGCAGATGGGAAGCAAAAGCTGAAGTTCTTTCTGGCTGCATTGCGAAAGTAGCTGCTGTATTTGAATCATTTCACTACTGGCTTCGGCTTTGTGACAAATCAAAAAGCCCTCAAGCCCTTATGAAATAAGGCTTTGAAGGCTCCTATAAACGCTTGTTTGTGACACTTTCTGTGACAAACAGCTCGAAAATGATGTTGAGGTCATATTTTCAGAAATAAGAAAAACGCTCAATCCCTTATGGATCAAGCGTTTTCTTTGTGGTGGGATTAGTAGGGCTCGAACCTATGACCTCCACGATGTCAACGTGGCGCTCTAACCAACTGAGCTATAATCCCATGTGTGGCTTGGCGATTGTACGCCCTGCAACGAAAGATATATTAGCACATAAACCTCGAAAAAGCAATACCCTTTTTTCGAAAAAAAGAAAATAAATTTATGAAGCCATCAAGGGCTTTTGATGGAAGACTTGCCGTAGAATCTGAATGTAGAGTATAATACATACACTTGGGTATCAAAATCCGAAGAGCAGCTCAAAATAACTTCGCATATTATTGCATGTCGGGAGGAAAAAGAATGGCCATACCGTATAGCCGAACCATTGTCGGAAGCCTGCCGTGGTATAGCGTGCTGGTTGTTTCGGGGATTGCTCTGGCCATCTGGCTGGCCTCCTGTGAAGAAAAAAGGCTCAAGCTTCCCAAAGATACCGTGATAGACCTTGCACTGCTGGTGATCCCGCTGGGGATCATTGGTGCGCGAGTTTATTATGTTGCGATGCGCTGGGAGCATTTTGCAGTCGATCCGCTGTCTGCGTTGTATGTGTGGGAAGGTGGCCTGGCGATTTATGGCGGTGTTATCGGCGGTGCACTGGGCGTATGGATTTGGTCGCGCAGAAAGACGGTTTCATTTGCACTTCTGGCTGATTTGATTGCTCCAGGCCTGGTGCTGGCGCAGGCGGTAGGGCGCTGGGGGAACTACTTCAATATGGAGGCTTATGGCCCGAGCATTGGGCAACCGGAATTGCAGTTTTTTCCATTTGGCGTACTTGTTCCAGAAGGAACGGGCTATGTATGGCATATGGCCACGTTTTTCTATGAATCCATGTGGAATTTTGCGGGTTTCTGCGTGCTGTGGTTTCTGAGAAAGCATAAGGGAAAAGACGGCAATCTTTTCTGCTGGTATCTGCTGATCTACGGAAGCGGCCGATTCCTCATCGAACAGCTTCGAATGGATAGCCTCTACATCGGCGCGCTGCGGGCGTCGCAGTGGCTCAGCCTGATACTTTGCATTACTGCGGCATGCATCCTTTTGTGGAGATCATCCCGCGAATGGCATCAACGGCTGACAGGCTTCGTCTGCGCAGCGCTTTGGCTGATGCGCTGGGCATTCCTGTCCAATCCGGCTGTCTATGGCATATTGCTGCTGATCGCAGGCGTAACGGCTATCTGGATGCTTAGAAATCAAAAAACACTCTGGCTTCTGGCAGGAATGCTTCTGCTGGATGCCGTTGGCTTGATTGCTGGAATGGGTAACTGGCTGCTTTCCTATGCAATCCATGCCGTCCTGTGCAGCCTGACGCTGCCCGGTTTGCTGATGTCCATATGTCTTGCAAAGAACTGATACGAAGGGAGGCTGCACCATGCCTGTGGGCAGCTTGAAAAATACATTGTACGGCCTCGCGCTTCCGGTGCTTGGAAAGCGCTGTGAGTGGCCCGGAGGTATTTCTGATCCGCTTGAAAAGGTGCTCCGGAAGCATCATGTGGTCGGCACAGCTATCCAGCGGTTTGAAAAGGGCGGGATGACGGACTTTTATACTGTCGGCTATGCATCGCTGGAGAAAAAACGCCCCGTAGAGCAAGAGACGATCTTCCGAACAGCTTCCGTTGCCAAGATGGTAACAGCACTCCTTGTCTTCCGCCTGCAGACAAAGGGTTTGCTCAATACAAATGAGGATATTTCCGAACTGCTGGGATATCCTGTTCGGAATCCTGCTCATCCGGACAAAAGAATCACGCTGGGCATGGTGCTCAGCCATACGTCGTCCATCGTGGATTCTCCGGCGTATTTTGCTTCGTTTGCCAATCCTGCGCCGCTGCGTGGCCTTCTTCAGGCCGAAAATGCATTTCTGACTTCTGAGCCGGGTACTGTTTTTCGGTATAGCAATCTGGCGGCAGGCATGGTAGGCTGCATGCTGGAAAATCGTTTTGAAATGAGCATCGAAAGTCTTGCACAAAGAGAACTCTTTCAGCCGCTCAGAGTAACGGCAACTTTTGACATGAGCAGCCTTGATTCTGCGTTGACGGCCGACAGCTGGCGTGTGTTGCCGCCTGCGCTGGCCTTTGATGCACACAGCAGGATTGCAGCAGCAAAATCGATGGGTGAACCAGATCCTGAAAAGCATTATCTGCTTGCATCAGGCAGCCTGTTTTTGACAGCGCAGGCTCTGGCCAAGCTTGCGTTGACGGCATGGAACGGCGCTGGGGGGTTCCTGAATGAGGAGAGCCTTGCTCAAATGCAGACGCCTATTTTGGGCTGGCCTGATCAGACGGTGAAAATGCAGCATGGAATGGGCCTTTTGAAGATGGATGATCCTGCTGTGCTGAACCGTCCGCTTTGGGGACATCAGGGCTTTGCATACGGCGCGGTCAACGGCGTGTTCTTCGACGCGCAAGGAAATGGTTTTGCGTGTCTCAACAGCGGAGCAAGCGAGCGGCGTGCAGGACATCTGGCTTGCCTCAACCGCGATCTGATCGCACTGCTGATGAAGGAGAATCCCGCATGACGGATATCGTACGAGAAATTGAAGAAAAAAAGCGCAGCTCGGTCGTTGTGATGGAAAGCGGCGAACGGTTCTGGATTACCCGAAGCCAGATGGCGGAAAGGGAGCCGATTAGAATCGGACAGGAAATCGACACGGACGAACTGCGACAATGGCTGCTTCCGCGCCAGTATCCCATGGCACTCAACAACGCAGTCGAACTGCTTGCACAGCGCGCTCATGCCAGCGGAGAAATTGCGCAGAAGCTCAGGCGACGGCTATATATGGAAGATACCATTGAAATGGTTCTCTATAAGCTGGAAAAAGAACGCCTGCTCGATGATGAAGCCTTTGCCAGGGACTGGGCAGCTTCCCGCGCGCGCAGTCAGATGGGCAAAAGCCGCATCAGACAGGAACTGCGCATGAAGGGCATCAGCGCAGAAATGGCGGAAATAGCGCTGGAAGAGCTGGACGAGGAAGAAAGCGAAGACGCAGCCGTGGCGCTTGCCAGAAAGCTGCTTCGCCGCTACAGCCGTGAAGCAGATGAACGCAAGGCCATGCAGAAACTTCTGATGGCCATGGCCCGCCGTGGATACGGATACGAGGAAAGCCGGAACGCTGTGGAAACGGCGCTGAATGAAACGGACGAATAAAGTACAAAGGAGGACGTGCGTGATGAACCATTGTGGAACACAGCCCATCGAAACCGGACGATTGATTCTTCGACCCTTTACCATTGAGGACGCATCTGCCATGTACCGCAACTGGGCGTCCGATCCTGAGGTGACAAAGTATATGACGTGGCCTGCACACTCAAGCGCTGAGCTTACCGGAATGCTGCTGAATATGTGGATCACGGACTATCAGAAGCCGGATTATTATCAGTGGGCAATTGTGCTCAAAGAGCTTGGCGAACCGATTGGAAGCATCAGCGTGGTGCATCAGAATGAGCAGACCATGATGGCGCATATTGGCTACTGTATCGGTAAAAACTGGTGGCATAAAGGCATCATGACCGAGGCTCTTCAGGCGACGATGAATTATCTGTTTGATGAAGCAGGTTTTGAGCGTCTTGAAGCGCGTTTTGACCCGCGCAATCCGCATTCGGGCGATGTGATGAAAAAATGCGGCATGAAGTATGAAGGTACAATGCGCAGGGCGGATTGGAACAATCAGGGCATCTGCGACGTGGTTTACTACGCCATGCTCAAATCAGACCGATAAAGCAAAAGAGCCGGACGAACGTGTCCGGCTCTTTTGCGTATCATACTCTGCTCAGTTCTCTTTCACGCGGCTTGCGGCCAAGATCCGTGTTGTCCTTTTCGCGGTCGCGCAGCGACTCAATGGGATTGGGCGCCAGCTCAAAGCGGTAGTCCTTGCCGTACTGACGGATATGACGGTCGATCACGCTGTGGCTTTCCACATCCTGCACATTGCCATTGACTTTCTGCTGATAGCAGAAGAAATCCGCGTCACGCTCCAGATCGTTGACGTTGGCATAGCTTTCGCGGCATGCAGTCAGCTGGACAGTATCGCTCAGAATGCTTCTGACATGATCAATATTGCTTTCCAGTTTCAAAGGCTCGGGGAAGGTACCTTCTCCGACCACCTGCTGGTAGGCCTTCTGTTCCTCCTTGCCAAGCAGATCAGCCGCTTTCTTCAGATGGCTCAGCTCAATTTCAAGCATGCGCTGCCAGACACGGCGGACTTTCTCGTCCGTCTCGGTTTCATAGCAGCTCCAGTACAGATAGCATTCTGTGTACTGATGCATCAGCAGGTTTTCATACCAGGTGCAGTTGACGTCCATCAGGCTGCCATACTGGGACACATGCTGTTCCTCAATCATGCCGATTTCGCGGTAAAGCGCGCGGCCGGGAGTGTTGGGATAGGCGGCGCATACATTCATGTAGTAGTTCATGGTCTGCTGCTCGGCTGCAGTGATGATGCCGACACACAGCTTCGTCTGCGGCTGGGCCTGCTTGCTGTTAATGGGACGCTTGATGGAATCGAACGGATACCGGTGATGCGCAATCGTCGGACGCGCCGGCATGATCTCTGTATACCCGCCCACAAGCGTTTCTGCACGGACGCCGGTTTCCATGTCGAGGAAATCCGCATAGCGGTACAGATGGTCGAAATCCTCGAGCAGAGCGAAGTTCAGAGCATTTCGGACATGTTCGTCCGGCTCGCGCTTGGCCAGATGCGCAGTCAGATCCACTGCCAGCTGCTCATAGCCAATGGTATGTTCAAGCAGCGTCTCGTTATCGGGCTTCAGAGAGGCTACGAGCTTTTGCTGCTGCTGTTCACTTCGCCTCATCAGCGCCAGTGCACGCCGTACATCGCCGTTGGGACAGTTGCGTGAGAACTGATGGCTGAACCAGACGTTCTCAAACTCGGTGCCGTTCATGAGGATTACACGTGTGCGTGTATAGGGATCAACGGTATGCTTGTCGTAAGGCGCAGGCGACATGTCCTTCCAGTCCATCAGACAGTCGTCCAGCTTCGGCGCGTTTTCCTTGAATGGATTCATGCTTTTCCCTCCCAATGGATGTTTCATGGCTAGTATGCGCACTTTTGGAAGTGATATACTTTGCCATCAGGCAGGGAAAAGGCATGCGGATCACGAAATGAGAAAACAGAAACCTTCTGCAAAGGAGAATGAAATATGGTTTGTCTCAAGCATCAGGGTGCTGAAATGAAGATCACGCTGTTTGGCGCGGAAATGCGCAGCTACAGCGTGAATGGAAAAGAATATATCTGGCCCGGCAATCCCGACGTGTGGAAGAGCAGCGCTCCGGTGCTGTTCCCGGCCATCGGGGGGCTTAAGGACGGCGGCGCGACCATCGCGGGTGAGTGGTATGCAGTTCCGCGCCATGGCTTTGTGAAGTTTATGGACTTCGAAGTGGCAGAACAGGGCGAGGATTACGTTACCTTCACCGTTCATGAAACTGAAGAAACGAAAAAGGCCTTCCCGTTTGCGTTTGAGCTTCGCGTTACCTATCGTTTCCTCGAAAAAGGATTCGAAACCATTTTCAAGGTCATCAACCGCTCTGACCGTGTGATGCCCTTCCTCATCGGCGGCCATCCCGGCTTCCTGTGCCCCATGAACGAGGGCGAGGTGTTCGAGGATTATATCCTGCACTTCGAAAAGGAAGAAACCATCGGAACCACGCTCTGCAAGGGCCCCGGCGCAACGCTTACGGACGTCGAACCTGTGAATTTCGGTGAGGACAAGCGTACGCTCAAGCTCGATCACAGGGACTTCGACCGTCTGGATACCTATATCTTCTCCGGCCTCAACAGCCGTCAGGTGGATCTGATCCACAAGGATACCCGCAAGGGCCTGCGCTTCTCCTTTGATATGGATGTGCTGGCCATTTGGTCTTCTCCCGGCAAGAATGCGCCCTATGTTTGCATCGAGCCCTGGCAGGGATCTCCCGCCTATGCCAATGAAACCGGCCGCTTTGAGGACAAGCCCTACCACGTCGAAATCGGCGCGGGCGAGAGCTATTCCTGCGGCTACAGGATGGAGATCATCGATTGATTTTGATATTGCAAACGGAGCAGCCGAAAAAGCTGCTCCGTTTTTGTATGTCAGAGAACTTCGATAATACTACAGAACCATCCGGACAATCTGCCTGATTTCACAATCTCGCTCCACCCGTTCCAGCAGATTTTCCGCATCGACTTATATCAGAAAAATCAAACAAAAACAGCCTCCCCCAAAAGAGAAGACTGTTTATAAGACCCAAATGTGGGATCCTTAAGGGCAAAGCCCTTAAGCGGAGGTCAAGGAGGCAGCGCCTCCTTGCGTTCTCCTGCGTCATTCCTTGTCCTCGTAGCCCAGCGTGCGCAGATCGTCCATGCGGTTGCGCCAGTTTTCGCGCACCTTTACCCAAAGCTGCAAATGGACACGGGAACCAAGCAGAGTCTCGATGTCGCGGCGGGCTTCCTGACCGATGGTCTTGAGCATGCTGCCCTGCTTGCCGATGATGATGCCCTTGTGAGCGGGACGCTCGCAGTAGATGGTCGCGTGAATCTCAATGAGGTTCTCCGACAGCTTCTTGATGGACATCATCTCCACGCCAATGCCGTGGGGCACTTCTTCCTTAAGGTGATAGAGAGCCTTTTCGCGGATCAGTTCGCCGCAGATGAGGCGTTCAGGCTGGTCGGTGATAGCATCGGAGGGGAAATACTGCGGGCCTTCGGGCAGATAGCTGATGAGCAGCTCCTTGAGCTGTTTCAGGCCGTCGCCAGAACGCGCGGAGATGGGAATGATGTCGTCGTAGCCGGCTTCGGCGAAGCTGGCAATGAGTGCGAGCAGGCTCTGAGGCTCCAGCAAATCGATCTTGTTGAGCACCAGCACCTTTTTGACCTTGTGCTTGCTCATATCTTCGACAACAGCGCGGTCCTGCTTGCCCACGGCGGTGGCGTCGACCATAACAATCAGCGCATCGATACCCTGCAGAGCATCCTGCGCGGACTTCATCATGTATTCACCCAGACGGTTGCGGGGCGTGTGCAGGCCGGGCGTGTCCAGAAAGACGATCTGGCTGTTTTCCTGCGTGCAGATGCCCATGATGCGGTTGCGGGTGGTCTGGGGGCGGTTGGATACGATGGCGACCTTTTCGCCGACCATCGCGTTCATCAGAGTGCTCTTGCCAACGTTCGGACGGCCGATGATGGCAATAAAGCCGGAGTGAAACTGAGACATATCGTAATCCTCTTTCTTTGGCTTAGTCGGGAATGTCTTTGGGGCCGAAGCCATGCGGCAGGAGCGCGGGCAGCGTGGTCTTGTCCACCTCGCCAGCGCCGGAAATAACCAGTACGCGAAGGGCGGGCGCAAACTCGTTGAGCGCCTGACGGCACGCGCCGCACGGATAGGGGAAAGAGCCGTTTGAAGCGATAGCGATGGCACCAAACTCGCGCTCGCCTTCGCTTACGGCCTTGAACAGCGCGGTGCGTTCGGCGCAGTTGGTCAGTCCGAAGGAAGCGTTTTCGATGTTGCAGCCAAGGTATACGCGGCCGTTTTGGCAAAGCAGGGCAGCGCCAACAGCATACTTGCTGTAGGGAGAATAGCTTTTTTCCATGGCGAGCTGAGCAAGTTTGAGAAGCTCTTCATCGCTCACGGGGGAGGCGGTGTCCTCACGGGAGATTCCCGCCATGTGCAGGGCTTTTTCTTCCATGGATCGCATCTCCTTTTGTTCGTCGGGTTCCATGTGGTCGTAGCCCATCAGGTGAAACAGCCCGTGGGCGAACAGATAACACAGCTCGCGGCGCACGCTGTGGCCGTATTCGGCGGCCTGTGCCTGCGCATGCTCGTAGGAAATGAGAATATCGCCGATCATACAGCCGCCAAGCTCAGGATCATACTCGCGGCGCAGGCGCTTTTCGCAGTCGCGTGCGGTTTTTCCTTCGGGATAATTCACCGTGGGAAAGCTCAGCACGTCGGTGGAACGGTCAATGCCGCGGTATTCAGCGTTGACTGTGCGAATGTCCTCGTCGTCGGTGATCACCACATGCACGGCCAGCGGCTGCGTGACGCCTTCTGCGGCCTCACAGCAGGAAGCGACCAGATCAAACGGCGCAAAGGCCTGCGCGCTTACGCGCTGTTCCCATTCGATCTTCATTCGGCCTCGCCTCCCTCAGGTTCAGCCGCTTCGGGCTGGGCAGGCTCTTCGGCTAATGTTTCAGGCTCCTTTTCAGCCTCGGGCAAAGCCGTTTTTTCCTGCGTAGCCACATGAGCGGCAGCGGAAGGACTGATGGTAGGATATTCGATGCGCTCGTGGAAGACACCGTTAAGCACGGTGGAGAACGCATCGCAGATTGCAGAAATGTCATGCAGAGTCAGCGGAGCATCGCTCATCTGACCGTCGTTGAGTTTGCCGTCAACCAGCTTGGCGATGAAGGCACGGATGCCTTCGGGCGTGGGGTCGGGCATGCTGCGCACGGCGGCCTCAACGGTATCCGCCAGCATGATGATAGCGCTTTCCTTGGTGCGGGGACGCTTGCCGTCGTAGCGGAAATCGGCAATGTCAACGGCCTGGCCATTGGCTTGCTGAACCGCCTTGTGATAGAAATACGCAACCGGCGTATCGCCATGATGCTGGGCGATGATGTCCTGAATTTCCTGCGGCAGATGATACTGCTGCGCCATCAGCAGGCCGTCACGGGTGTGTGCGGTGAGAATGGCGGCGCTCACATAGGGGTTGGTGTGCTCATGGGGATTTTCGCCGATCTGATTTTCCTTGAAGTACAGAGGGCGCTTGAGCTTGCCGATATCGTGGAAATAGGCTCCGGCACGCGCCAGCAGCGGATTGCCGTGCACAGCCTCTGCGGCGGCTTCGGCAAGGTTGGCAACGATGATCGAGTGATGATAGGTGCCGGAAGCTTCGATAAGCAGTCTGCGCAGAAGCGGGTGATTGGGGTTGCTCAGTTCCAGCAGCTTGGTCGGCGTAGCCAGATGGAACACAGCTTCCATCAGCGGGTCAAACGCAATGCAGAGGATGGAGGAAATCAGCGCGCTTCCGCCGCTCCAAAGGGCATTTCCGGCAACTTCGCGCACCGAGGTGTTGGTCATGAAGCCAATGGAGAGGATAATCAGCGCATTGGCAAAGAAGGTGAGAATACCGGAGAGCAGCACCTGCTGACGGTAGGGCTTGCGCCGGATGACGTAGACCGACAGGAGACTGCTGATAAATGAGGTAAAGAGAATATTAACCATGGCTGCGCCGTAAGTGCTGTCGCTGCCGGCGATCAAGGCGCTGACAAGCACGCTCATGGCAAGGCTTCCGGCCACGGCGCTGTTGGCGCTGACAAGGCCGGTGAGCATCATGGCAGTCAGGAGAACGGGCGAGAGATAGCCGTGGATGAGTCGTCCAATGATGCACAATCCCATCGTCAGGCAAAGGATAATGGTGACAATCACCAGACGGCGCGGACTTTTGAGCGTCTCGGGATCAAACAGGAGCAGGCTGATGATCAGCACTGCCATGCCCAAAAGCACCAGCAGCACACCGCCAAGATACATCATGATATCCACATTGTCATCGTCCAGCAGGCCGAGGCTGCGAAGCATGGCCAGCTGGATGGCCGTTACGCGTTCGCGGGCCAGCACGATATTCTGCCCCTGCTTGTAGATCACCGGCTCTACCGCGGCGCGTGCTTCATCACGCAGCTTTTCAGTGGCCTCCTGATCAATGACCATATTGGGCTGAATTACCTTGCGCAGAATCGGCGTGACAATGTTCTGCAAAAGGTCGATATCCGTCTTATAGGCAATGATCTGCTGCAGATACTGAATGGCTTCACTGACATGTCCTTCGCGGATGGTGGTGTTGAGCGAATTTTCCACCGCTGCAATCATGTTTTCCTGCATATCCGCCATCTGCTGATCTGTGGCGTTGAGCAGCGTGCGAAGCTGATAGTCCGCAAAGCTGATCTGGGTCAGAAGCGAACGTACGTATTTATAATCAGCTTCCGTAAACGAATAACCATTCTTCTCCAGCTGCTTGCTGCCGTACTGCTGCACGGCGCGTACCTGCGCAAGCACCGTCTTGAGGTCGCTGACAACCTTGCCGGCTACATCATCCTTAAAGATGTAAGTAGGCTCAACAGCTTTGGCCGCTTCTTCGCGCTGGCGCGTGGTGGTGATTTCGTCCACAACGTCCTTGCTGGCCGTGATGGTGGTGTGCGAAATATCGCCCACCTTCAGGTCGTAGCGCTGAGGCGAAATGGCAAGCAGAAACATGCTGCAAAGAAGCACCGTGCACACAAGCAGCACATAGCAGCAGCGGGCACGGCGCGAGCGCAGCGCCTGCACCACACGGTCCCAGTCAAAACGACCCTTTTTGCGGATCGATCGATTAATCTGCTTCATGACCGACACCCTTTCGAGATCTTTCGTATGCTTCGTAGGCTTTGACGACCGTCTGCACCAGATCGTGACGCACAACGTCCGACTGGCCAAGCTTGATAATGGCGATTTCAGGAACATCCTTGAGCACATCCAGCGCCTGCACCAGACCGCTCTGTTTTCCGCCGGGAAGGTCGGTCTGCGTCACGTCGCCGGTGACGACCACGCGGCTTCCGGCGCCAAAACGGGTGAGAAACATCTTCATCTGTTCGGGCGTGGTGTTCTGGGCCTCGTCCAGAATGATGAAGCTGTCCGAAAGCGTACGGCCGCGCATGTAGGCCAGAGGCGCAATTTCCAATACGCCGCGCTCCACCAGACGCTGATAGCTCTCCGCGCCCATCATGTCGTAGAGCGCGTCGAACAAGGGGCGCAGATAGGGGTCGACCTTCTGGCTGAGATCGCCCGGCAGGAAGCCCAGCTTTTCGCCGGCTTCAACCGCAGGGCGAGTAAGCACAATGCGCTCGATTTCCTTGTTGCGAAGTGCCACAACAGCCAGAGCCATGGCAAGATAGGTTTTGCCCGTGCCGGCGGGACCTACGGCAAAGGTGAGCTCGTGATTTCGGATGGCCTTGACATATTCGTACTGGCCAAGCGTCTTGCAGCGCACGGGTCGGCCCTTGTGCGTGATGGCAACCACCTCAAAGGCGATGTCGTCCAGACGGTCGAGCTGATCCTTGCGCACAAGGCTGAGGGCATAGCGAAGGGTGGTGCGGTCGATCTGCGCGCGGCGCTGGTGCAGATCCATCAGCTTTTCCACCACGCGCGCGGCCATCATCGCGTTTTCTTCTTCGCCTTCGATGGTCAGTTCAGAGCCGCGTACGCTCAGCGCAACGTCCAGCTCGCTTTCAATCATGGGGAGATTGCGCCCGTTGGCGCCGAAAAGGGACAGGTATGCGTCCATACTGGTCAATTCGACGCGGACGCCATGGTTCATAGACAAAAGGGCATGCCTCCACTCACGGCACAGATGTGCCGCCGATATCCATCAGCCATTCAACGGTTGCCGTTGCAGCCAATGATCCACCTTCTATCATACAATAATCTACCCATTTGTCAATGATCTCATCGCCAAAGTGCTTTGTTTTCAGGTGTTTGAGCGCCGCTTCAGCAGCTTCCGCACGCACCTTCGCAGCGTCTCGAAGGCGGTATTCCATGCTCACTTCGCGCTGGATTATGCGCTGGAAAAATACCGGGAAGAATACGCCGCCAACCGGAAACTCCTCCATATAGGTGTTGTAGGCCAGATAGTCGGGCTCTTCAGTCTTTTGAGGAAAGAATCCCAGCGGCGTACGGATGCGTGAAGCATGGCTTTCGCGCCCGGTTTCTTCACTGGTAATTTCATAACACGGAACGGCAACTGTGTGAGATTCCCAGCAGCGCGCCATCACAACGCCTTGCGCTGAAACGGCGGTGAACTGGTCATCGGCGGCGCGTTCATAGCCTTCGATCAGAATCTGTCCTTTTTGAACCACGTCGCCCGGCCTGACCTTCGCAGTTCCGGCAAAAACCTGGATGGAGGTGACGATACCGCCGCGCGACGCCCGTACATCGCCGGGAGTATCTTTGGGCAGATCAGGCGGCGCAACGCCAGGGGTTACATCCACAACCATTTTTACACCGGAAACATAGACGTGAAACCATGCAATTTCCGGATAGCGATAGGTCAGTTCGCGTTCGAGCGCCTTTGCATCCACACGGCTGCGGCGGAGACCCGGTGCAAAGCCGTTTTCTTCAAGATAGGAGACAATCTCAGCATGATAGGAGGCAGCACCGTGGATTTCAACCTTCCACACAAACTGCGAAAGCGTTAGAGCGATGAACAGACACAGCACAATTCCCAGCGGAATTCCAGGACGGCTGCGCAGAAAAGCCAGCCATGACGAAAGCCCGAGGGGGTGAACGTCGCTGATGCCAAGGCCGCGCTCCTCTGCCAGCTGGCGAAGTTTTCGCAGATCGGCGGAATGACATTCGCATACCATAGCCCGGCTGCTTCGGCGCTCTGCACGCAGGAGAGGTATTCCGTTTTTCAGAAGCAGATTGAGAAAACGCTCCAGATTCAGCCCCGTGAGCGTGAAGCGGTGGGAAAATCCCGGAATGCGCAAGGAACGGAACACACGCATCATCCCTTCGGACGGTAGGAAAGCTTTTCAATCCGTCCAAACACCACCAGCCCGTCCCGATCATAGCGCGTGAGCGAGAGCTTTTCGCCGGTGATAACCAGCAGGCCGCAGAGCGTTTTGAGAATGATCTCCTGCTCGGTGCAGGCGTAGATGCCCTGATGCTGCTCCACAATCAGCCGCTCGTCGCCCAGGAGCACAGACCTTGGCCAGCCGAACACCAATTCCTGCGGGATTTCCCCGAGCTTTTCGAGCATGAAAAAACCTCCCCCAAAAGCGTTTTGGGAGAGGATATGTCTGCAAAAACAGAATCATGCCCGGCGCAGACGCTGGATGTAGTCCGGCAGCACCGT
The DNA here is from genome assembly GCA_017938645.1 of Clostridia bacterium. The sequence continues at coordinate 4,945 of JAGBBE010000088.1, read as the reverse complement.
TTCAAAATGTACGCCATAGCGAAGAGGCTCGCCGCTTGCAAGGGTTTCGCGGATGCTGGCATGGGTGAAATCCAGCGCGGTTTCCACTGCTTCGGAAAGTGTCTGGTCGTTCATCAGCGCGCCCAGCAGGAAAGAAGCGAAAACATCGCCCGTGCCGTGGAACACACGATTGATACGCGGACGGAAGCAGTACACAGGAACATCCATTCCGCGGCAGAAGACAGCCACACCGGTTTCGTCCGGGCGGAAGTTGACGTCGGTGATGACTACATTTTCCGGGCCGAGTTCGCTCAGTCGGCGACAGAAATCGGCCACCAGCGCTTCGCTCGACTGTTCTCCGGGATAGGGCTCATTCAGCAGAAAGCAGGCCTCAGTGAGATTGGGCACAATTGTGCGCGCGCGGCTGACCAGCCTGCGCATCTGGGAGGGCATGCTTTCGTCCATGAGCTTGTACATCCGACCGTGGTCGCCGAAGGCAGGATCTACAAAAATGTGCGTCTTATCGTCGCAGAGAAGATCCATGATGCGCAGGATCTCATCCACCTGCGCGCCGTTGGCCAGATAGCCGGAATAAAACGTATCATAATGAAGCCCGAGTGTGCTGAGATGCTCGGCGATGGGGGAAAGCTGCCCGGAAAGATCCAGATGGGTGTATCCGGTGAACTCGCCCGTGTGCGTGCTCAGAAGCGCGGTGGGAATGATAGCGGTGTTCAGCCCGGCAGCCGACAGCACAGGAAGCGCTATCGTGAGTGAACAGCGTCCCACGCAGGAAATATCATGCACCGCAATCGCACGTTTCTGCATCACTTGTATACCTCCCCCAAAACTACGGTAATATGATACACCAAAACGGAAAAAATGCAAGCCAGCCTTGACAATTCCCAGCCCTTCCGTTATCGTAGTAGCATTCCCCGAGAAGGAGGTTTTTCCTGTATGCAAAAGGCTCTGGTTTCTGTAACCGGCAAGGATAAGCCGGGCATTATCGCCAAGGTGAGCACGGCGTTGTTTGAGATGAACATCAATGTTCTGGAGATTTCCCAGACCATTCTGGACGGCTATTTTACCATGCTGATGATCGTGGACATGACCGCGGCGACCGTCGCCTTCAGCGTTGTGGCTGAAAAGCTCAACGAGCTGGGTGAAACGCTTGGCGAAGTGATCAACATCCAGCGCACCGACGTCTTTGACGCCATGCACCGCATCTGACGGAGGACTGAAGCAATGATCGAGGTCAATGAGATTCTGCAGACCATGCAGATGATCCGCGAGCAGCATTTTGATATCCGTACCATCACCATGGGCATCAGCCTGCTGAGCTGCAAAAAGAACACCGACCGCGAAACCGCCGAGGCCGTGTACGAAAAGGTGACGCGACTGGCAAAAAATCTGGTGCGTGTCGGTAATCAGCTGGAAAGCGAACTGGGCGTTCCGATTGTGAACAAGCGCATCAGCGTAACGCCGGTGAGCATGATTTCCGGAAACGATCCCATGCCCATCGCGGTTGCGCTGGACAAGGCGGCGCAGGAGGTTGGCGTGAATTTTATCGGCGGTTTCGGCGCGCTGATGCACAAGGGCTCCACCCGTTCTGAGGAAATTCTGCTGGAAGCCATGCCTGAGGTGTTTGCCAAAACCGAGCGCCTGTGCGGCAGCGTCAACGTAGGCTCCACGCGCTCCGGCATCAACATGGACGCAGTTCGCAAAATGGGTCACGTGATCAAGAAGACCGCTGAGCTTACCGCCGATACCGACGCCTTCGGCTGTGCCAAAATCGTGGTGTTCTGCAATGCCGTGGAGGATAATCCCTTCATGGCAGGCGCCTTCCACGGCGTAGGCGAGCCTGAGTGCGTCGTCAATGTGGGCGTCAGCGGCCCCGGCGTTGTGCAGCGTGCTCTGGCGGAGGTTCACGGCCAGCCCTTTGACGTGCTTGCCGAAACCATCAAGCGCACGGCGTTCAAGATCACCCGTGTGGGCGAACTGGTGGCGCAGGAGGCTGCCAAGCGTCTGGGCGTGCCGTTTGGCATCGTTGATTTGTCGCTGGCTCCCACGCCTGCGCGCGGCGACAGCGTTGCCTATGTGCTCAGTGAAATGGGTCTGGAAATGGCGGGAGCTCCCGGCACCATCGCCGCGCTTGCCATGCTCAACGACATGGTCAAAAAAGGCGGCGTCATGGCGTCCAGCCACGTGGGCGGCTTGAGCGGCGCATTTATCCCGGTAAGTGAGGACATCGGCATGATTGAGGCTGCGGCTGCCGGTTGCCTGACCCTTGAAAAGATGGAAGCCATGACCTGTGTATGCTCCGTGGGTCTTGACATGATCGCCATTCCCGGCGATACATCCGCCAACACCATCGCCGGCATCATCGCCGACGAAGCCGCCATCGGCATGGTCAACAACAAGACCACTGCTGTGCGTGTGATTCCCGCGCCCGGCAAGAAAGCAGGAGACAGCGTGAACTTCGGCGGATTGTTTGGCTTTGCGCCCATCATGAACGTCAATAGCTACTGCAATGACGAGTTCATCGAACGAGGCGGAAGGATTCCCGCGCCGCTGCACAGCCTGCGCAACTGACATCAAAAAACGAGAGACCATCGCGGCCTCTCGTTTTTGTTATTTTTCTGCAACCATCCGGCGCGTATCCTGCCGGTATTCCTTGGGTGTTTTGCCGATGGTACGCTTGAAGAGCTTGGTGAAGTAATTCACGTCCGGCACGCCGCAGTTCTGGGCGATGGTCTGAATCTGCATATCGGTAGTATTGAGTAAGAAAATGGCGTGGTCGATGCGGGCGCGGTTGACATATTCCGTCAGCGTGATACCGGTTTCCTTCTTGAAAAGATTCGACAGATAGCTGGCATTAACGCTGAGATACTCCGCGTGCGCCTTCAGGCTCAGGTCGGCCACAAGATCAGTTTCAATGCGCAGAATCACATGCTGCACCAGCTGGGAATAATGCTGCATGGAGTGGTTTTTTACCAGCAGACAGTACTTGTGCACCATGGTATTGAACAGCTGGAAAATATCCGCATGGGAATGCACGTTTTCGAGCTTGCGCGCCATGGCGGAGGAAAGGCGGTCGATATGAACCGGATGTACCGATCCGTGTTCTGCGGCCTTGCGAAGCAGCGTGTTGAGCACGATGCCGTAGTTGCGCAGACTGCGCATGGTATCGGATACGCGGTGCTCCAGAATGCTTTCGTGGGCACGCGAAATCAGAAGCTGAGCCTGATGAATCTGACCGTGGGAGACGGCGTACATCAGCCGACGCTCGGCATCATACCGCGCTTCGAGAAGCTTGATATCCGCCGCCTCGGTCAGCTTTTCACCGGCTTCCTGCGCTGCGGGCGTGAGGGTGAGGATATCCGCGCTTTCCATGTACTGCACGGTGAAAGCGTCCTTTCCGCCCCAGAGCACTTCGCCAAGCGTAGTCAGCGCAGTGAGCATCATGGAATCATGGTCTATATAGGTGATGGTGGCATAGTACTGCCTTAGCGTTGAAAGAAGCGCAACCGGGAGATGATGATGATCGAGCAGGTTGAGGATCATCGGCTCCGTCATTTCCTGCCGAAGATAGGGACCGATGAGCAGAACATCCTCGCTTTGGGGAAGGCGCAGCACGCTATAGCAGCAGCAAAAACTGTCCTGCGCAGTAAATATGACGTTTTTGTCAAGCTTTGTCAGCATTCCGCGGCCGATACCGGTTTCGGCAAGGCCGACAAGCCTGCGCAGACCAAGGTCCACTTCCGGCGGGTTGTCAGCCCGGAAGCGGAAGACTTTGAGATTGTAGTTTTCCATGAGCTTGATAAAGAAGCTCAGCCCTGCTTCATAAGGCATATTCCATTCCTCCGATGAAGCCATCTGCTTTTTATCTATTATCGTATAAATTTTTGCAAAAAGCAAGAGGCACAAAAAAGAAAAGGATAAAAACAAAAATCATCCTCACGAAAAGAATGTTTTTTTTGTAGAATTTGAAGGAAGAATCGGGCGGATTGTCAATCCGCCTCCATTCATGTCAAAATGAAAGGATCGAATGAACATGACGACCAACAATCAGAAGCGCAAGTTCGGCATGCTGGACAACTGGGCTTATGCGGCTGGCGACTTCGGCTGCAACATGAGCTTCGCGCTTAAAGGCACGATGGCTATCTTCTGGACCCAGTTCATGGGTATGGATCTGTGGTATTCCCTGCTGCTGATCATTGTTCAGGTTTGGGACGCAATCAACGACCCGCTGATTGGCTCCATGATCGACGCTGACAAGCGCCAGTACAAGCGCAACAAGTTCCTGCAGTACATCTGGTTTGGCTCCATCGGCCTCATCGTTGGCGGCGCCTGCTGCTTCCTGCCCTTCCCCAACGCTCCCGTTTGGGCTAAGTTCGTCATCTTCATCGCCGGATATGTGATCTGGGATGCTTTCTACACTATTGCCAACGTTCCCTACGGCTCTCTGCTGGGTCTGATCTCTGATAACGCCGGCGACCGTGCTTCCCTGTCTGCTTTCCGCTCCGTCGGTTCCATCATCGGCAACATGGCTCCCATGGTCATTCTGCCCATGATCATCTACGATGCCAACAACCAGCTGGTTGGTGAGCGCGTGTTCTTTGCCGCCCTGCTCATGGGCTTCCTGGGCTTCCTCTGCTTCCAGTTCATGATCAAGAACACCGTTATTCGCGTTGACACCGAAGTGGAACTCAGCGAAGAGCCTGTGAAGTTCAATGTGCTGCAGGCCATGAGCAACTTCATCAAGAACCGTCCCGCCGTGGGCGCTACCATTGCTGCCATGGGTATGTTCCTCGGCCAGCAGGGCGCTGCCACTGCCGTGACTGTTATGTTCCAGTCCTACTTCAAGAATGCTCAGATCTCCGGTCTGGTGAGCATGTTCGCCATGATCCCGATCATCGTGTTCACTCCCCTTGCCCGCAAGATGGTTAACAAGTACGGCAAGAAGGAG
>JAGBBE010000087.1 GCA_017938645.1 Clostridia bacterium | reverse complement strand
GAATAACGGGACAAAACGGGATACCACTCGAAAGCATGAGATTCGCCTGAAAGCCTTGTATTTCAAGGGTTTCAAGAACACGGCATAACATCGCAATACAGCATGGATCAGACGATTTTTTGTGCTCCTAAGCGGTAGGCCTTGGGTTCGAATCCCGATAGGCGCGCCAGCAACGCCGCAGATGAAATCATCTGCGGCGTTTTTGTGCGCTTATTCCTGGTTGAATGCTTCCATCCATGCGCGGGCAATGAGCTCATGACCCATGGAGGTGGGATGCACGCCGTCAAACAGCCAGTAGGAAGGATCGGCCTTTTTGCAGGCTTCGTCAAAGCGCTCCTGCAGCGGCACGAAGGCTGCGCCGTGCTTTTCGGCCAGACGCTTTGCGGCGGCGGCGCGCAGCGGCACCTCGTCGCGGAAGTATTCCCAGCGGCCGGGCGCCTCCTCGGTGCTTTCAGTGGCGGAGCCGGGCAGGACGAAGGGCTCCAGAATGATCAGACGGATTCCGGGAAGCGCAGCCTTGACCTCGCTGAGAAGCAGATCATAGACCATTTCGAACTTTTCAGCGTCGACGCCGTTTTTGTTGGGAATTTCATGCCAGACGTCGTTGACGCCGATGAGGATGCTCAATACGTCTGGCTTTAAGTTGATCAGGTCAATCTTGATACGGGCGTAGAGATCCACAATGCGGTTGCCGGAGATGCCGCGGTTGAGGAAGGTGTATTCGCCGGGCGCGTCATAGCCCAGACGGGCGCTGACCAGCGTGGGATAGCCGTTTCCGGGGAACATTTCGCTGTCGCGGGCGCGCAGGGCGTCGGTGATGGAGTCGCCCTGGAAGAGAATCAGTTTGCTCATGTTTTTTCGCTCCTTGCGGTCGTGTTGGTATGGTAGAGATTCGCTTTCGGATGGCGGAAATCCTGTCTGTCAGCGTGTGTTGACATGCTTTCAGCCGGAATTTATAATAGTAATATCATCCGTATGTGAGGGAATGAAACATGAAATATACGCTGGAAAACGCCGTATGGATCGGCGCAGATGAATTGTATTCGTCGCCTGTGATCACGCGCCGGTTTGTGCTTCGGGGCGTGAAGGAGGCTGCGCTCACGCTGACGGGTCTGGGCTATTTTGAAGCGCGGATCAATGGCCTGCCGGTTACGGATCAGTACTTCCTGCCGGTGGTCAGCGACTATGAGATACGTGATCTCACAGCGTTTCTCTATCCGCTGAAGGACGAGACGCAAAACCGCATCTATTGCTATGAATTCGACGTCGCGCCGCTTCTTCACGACGGCGAAAACGTGCTGGAAATCCGTCTGGGCAACGGCTTCTACCGCCAGACGGAACGCTGCTGCGAGGGCCCGACCTTTTTCGGAAGCATCCTCAAAACCATCTACCGACTGGATGCAGAAACGGCTGATGGCACGGTGTGCATCCAAAGCGATGGCAGCGAAACCCAGCGCGACAGCGAAATCCGCGATCATAACCTCTTCCATGGCGAAGTGATCGACTATACCGCTGATCTTGCGGATGAAAAGCCGGTTTTGGTGCTGCCCGCGCCCAAAACGCTGCTCAGTCCGGCCATCGGCACGCCTGACAGGATCATCCGCACTGTTAAGCCGCTGCTGCTGGGCGAAAAGGATGGCAAGAAACTGTTTGATGCGGGCGAAAACCTGACCGGCATCGTGCGGCTTACCACCAGCGCGCCCAGAGGCACGAAGAACGTTCTGCGCTTTGCGGAGGAAATCCGGCAGGATTTGACGCTGGATTTTGCCTCCACGGGTTGCGCGCATGTGAGTTCGTCCGGAAAACCGCAGATCATGGAAGACGTGTTCGTCACCGACGGTCAAGCGCGCGTGTTTGCGCCGCGGTTTGTGTGGCATGCCTTCCGGTATTTTGAGGTGGAAGGGCCGTTTGATCAGGTGGAGGTCTGCGTCATTCACAGCGACACGCCTGTGACGTCAAGCTTCCGATCCGATCTGGAGGGACTGCAGTTTCTCTACGACGGCTTTGTTCGTACGCAGCTTGGCAACATGCACGGCAGCCATCCCTCTGACTGTCCGCACCGCGAACGGCTCGGATATACGGGCGACGGTCAGGTGTGCGCGCCCGCCGCAATGATGACGCTGGACTGCCGCGAATTCTACCGCAAATGGATTCAGGACATCCTTGACTGTCAGGACCGGCGTACCGGCCATGTGCAGCACACGGCGCCGCTCATGGGCGGAGGCGGCGGCCCGGGCGTGTGGGGCGCGGCGATCATCACGGTGCCGTATGCCTATTACCGTCAGTACGGCGACCGGGACATGCTGAAAACCTGCTTTGAACCGATGATGAAGTGGATCGGCTACCTGACCACGCGCATGGAGGACGGGCTGATCGTGCGTGAGGAAGAGGGCGGATGGTGCCTTGGCGACTGGTGTACGCTGGAAAAGATCCGTATTTCAACCAGTTACGTCAACACCTGCTGCTTTGTCCGGATGCTGACGGCGATGGAGGACATCGCGCAGCTTCTTGGCAGAACGGAGACGCTTGCGCACTTGCACAGTCTCAAAGCGGATGCGCAGGAAGCCATCCGCAGGCGCTTCTTCAACCCTGGAACCGGACATTACGACGCAGGAGATCAGGGGGCGGACGCCTATGCCGTGTGGTGCGGCCTCGAAGGTGCGGAAAAGGCTGCACAGGTTGCCGCTTTTTACGACGGACTCGGCCATTTCGACACCGGCTTTGTCGGAACCGACGTGCTTCTGGAGGTGCTTTTCACCCACGGCCATGCCGACACGGCCATTCGGCTGCTGGAAAGCCGTGAGCTGGGCTCCTATTTGTATATGAAGGATCGCGGCGCGACCACGATCTGGGAAAACTGGAACGGCGCGGAATCGCACAACCACCCGATGTTTGCCGCAGGCGCAAGGCAGCTGTTTACCGGCGTGCTGGGGATTCACCAGCGTGAAGGCACAGCGGGCTATCAGGACGTGATCATCCAGCCCTGCACCCTGCCGGATGGCAAAACGGTTTCCGGCAGTCTGATGACGCCCCTTGGCAGACTGTCGGTCGAAATGGACAATGCCTCCGTCAGCGTCGAAGCGCCCGCAGGCATGCAGGTGGCCTTTGCGGAGGATGGACGCATCCACACGCTGATTACCGCATAAATCAAACCGGCTGTACCGCTTCTTCTGCGGAACAGCCGGTTTTGTGCTTCGAAGAAATTTTTATACACACTTTATTTACATGAAACCGGTTTCCGAGGATTGCATTTGATTTTCGCAAGTGCTATTATCCTAAGACACTCAGGCGCAAATGGGTCAGCGCCGCTCCCAACGACGGACACACAAGAAGGAGTGACTGGACTGTGATTCACCAAATCCGATGGCTCTGGGAGAACATGGACGCAAAGTATCACAAACGGCATATTATCGCGCTGTGCATCAGCGTTTTCACAGCGGCGCTCACGCTGGTCAATCCGGCGCTGACGCAGCGGCTGGTGGACGAGGTCATCGTTGCCCAGAACGCTGAGCCGCTCATGGGCATCCTTGCGGTGATGCTTGTGGTAAAGCTGGGCCGCGAGGCGCTCAGGTATATGATGGTCATCTTCATGGAAAAAGACGGCCAGAATGTGATGTACAACCTGAGACTGAAGCTGTTTTCCAAGCTGCAGTACAACGACATGCGCTACTTTGACAAGCACCGCGCAGGCGACCTGATGACCCGTATGTCGGCCGACCTGGACTGGTGCCGCCACTTTGTCAGCTTCATCAACTACCGCCTGCTCGACAGCGCGTGTATCTTCCTGTTTACCTGCATCTATCTGTTCAGCGTCAACTGGAAGCTTACGAGTCTCCTGATTTTTGTAACGCCGGTTCTGATGCTCATCACCAAGCTCTATTCCAGTCATGTGCGCCCGCGCTTTGTGGCCATGCGCGACCGCCTGAGCGAGATGAACGCCGCCGCGCAGGAGAACATCGCGGGCAACCGTGTGGTCAAGGCGTTCGCGCGCGAGGAATACGAAAAGGAACGCTTCGACGAAAAGAACGAAGCCTTCAAGCAGAGCCACCTGCGCATCAACAAGCTGTGGCTGACCTTCTATCCCTTCATCGAGCTGCTCGCCAACGCCATGATGCTCATCACCGTTTTCGTAGGCGGTGTGTTCATCATCTGGGGCGAGATCACCCCGGGCGAACTGGCGATCTTCACCAGCCTCAGCTGGGCGCTTTCCAACCCCATGCGCGAGCTTGGCAACCTGCTCAACGAACTGCAGCGCTTTTCCACCTCGGCCGCCAAGGTGCAGGAGCTCTACTACGCCAATCCGCAGATTGTGGACGCGCCGGACGCGGTGGATCATGGCCGCATGAAGGGCAAGATTGAGTTCCGCAACGTGAGCTTCAATTTCGACACCAAAAAGGTGATCGATGATGTGAGCTTCGTGGTGGAAGCCGGACAGACCGTGGCCGTCATGGGCCCCACCGGCGGCGGCAAGACGACGCTGATCAACCTCTTAAGCCGCTTCTACGACGTAAGCGCGGGCGAAGTGCTCATCGACGACGTGAACGTGAAGAAATGGAAGCTCCAGCAGCTGCGCGGCGGCATCGGAACCGCCACGCAGGACGTGTTCCTCTTTTCGGACACCGTTGAAGGCAACGTGGCCTTCGGCGATCAGGAGCTGACGCTGGACGAGGTCAAGGACTTTGCCAACCGCGCGGCAGCGCATGACTTTGTGGAAAAGCTGGCGGATGGCTATGATACCATCATCGGCGAGCGCGGCGTTGGCCTCAGCGGCGGCCAGAGACAGAGAATCGCGCTGGCACGCGCGCTGGCGGTTCGCCCCTCCATCCTCGTTATGGACGATACCACCTCCGCTGTTGACAGCGAAACCGAGCGCTACATGCAGCAGCAGCTGCGCGAGCTTCCCTTTGAATGCACCAAGTTCATCGTGGCTCAGCGCATCTCCTCCATGCGTGACGCGGATCTGATCCTCGTCATCAAGGACGGACGCATCATCGAACGCGGCACTCATGAGGAGCTGGTGAAGCTCCGCGGCTATTACTATCAGACCTACGCTTTGCAAAACGACCTGCCGCAAGAGGAGGCGATGTGAAATGGCACGCAACAAGTTTGACGTTGACGAGAAGCTCGAAACCCCATTTCAATGGAAGCACCTCAAGCGCGCAGGCGCATATATTGGCAAGCACAAGTGGCAGATGATCATTGCGCTCATCTTGAGCTCGCTGGCCAGCGTCGCATCGCTCTTCATTCCCAAGATCACGGAATGGGTGCTGGACGTGGCGGTTCCCAACAAGGACACCGCGATGATCGGCAAGATGGCCGCGATGTTTGTGGGCATCATTCTGCTCAGCATCGTCTTTACCACCATCCGCTCCCGCACCATGGCGCATGTCAGCCAGGAAATCATCTATGACATCCGCAAGGATCTCTTCGCCCATCTGCAGAAGCTGCCCTTCAGCTACTACGACAGCCGCCCGGCGGGCAAGATCCTCGTGCGCGTGATCAACTACGTCAACTCCGTATCCGATATCCTCTCCAACGGCATCATCAACATGATCCTTGAGATCATCAATCTGGTCTTCATCGTCATCTTTATGTACTCCACCGACGCGATGCTGGCCACGGTGATCCTCTCCGGCCTGCCGGTGTTCATCTTTATCATCATGATGATCAAGCCCCGTCAGCGCAGGGCATGGCAGGAGCAGAGCAACAAGAACTCCAACTACAACGCCTATCTGGCGGAGTCCATCGACGGCGTGCGCGTAAGCCAGCTGTTCGACCGTCAGGAAGTCAACCTTGGCATCATGGAAAAGCTCGCCTCCGCCTGCCGCAAGGCGTGGACGAAGGCCATCTATCTGAGCAACTCCGTGTGGCTGAGCTCCGAAACCCTCACGCAGGTGGTTATGACGCTGCTCTACGTGGCCGGCGTGTACTGGATGGCCGGCGGAGAAATGGTCTCCTTCGGCGTGATTCTGGCTATGAGCCAGTATGTCAGCCGCTTCTGGCAGCCCATTACCAACCTCGCCAACATCTACAACTCCTTTGTCAACAACATCGCCTATCTCGAACGCATCTTTGAAACCATGGACGAGCCTGTGGTGGTAGACGACGTTCCCGGCGCGAAGGATCTGCCGCACATCACCGGCGAGGTGGAGTTCAAAGACGTAACCTTCGCCTACGAGGAGGGCATCAACATCCTCGAAAACGTCGATCTGCATGTGAAGGCGGGCGAGAGCATCGCGCTGGTCGGCCCCACGGGCGCCGGCAAGAGCACCGTGGTCAACCTTCTGTGCCGCTTCTACAACCTCAATGGCGGCAAGATCCTGCTCCACGGCGAAGACGGCAGCACGCATGACATCAGCGAAGTCACGCTCCACAGCCTGCGCAGCCAGCTGGGCATCATGCTGCAGGACAGCTTCATCTTCGCCGGTACCCTGATGGACAACATCCGCTACGGCCGCCTCGACGCCACCGACGAGGAAGTGCGCCAGGCCGCCAGGCGCGTGCGCGCTGACGACTTCATCAGCCAGTTCAAGCAGGGCTACAACACCGAGGTCAAGGAGCGCGGCGGCAATCTCTCGCAGGGACAGAAGCAGCTGGTGGCCTTTGCCCGCACGCTTCTGAGCGATCCGGCGATCCTGATCCTCGACGAGGCGACCTCCTCCATCGACACCCAGACCGAAAAGCTCCTGCAGGAAGGCATCAACGAAATGCTCAAGGGACGCACCAGCTTCATCATTGCGCACCGCCTGAGCACCATCAAAAACTGCGACCGCATCCTGTACATCGGCAACAAGGGCATCATGGAACAGGGCAGCCACGACGAACTGATGGCAAAGAAGGGGCTGTACTATCAGCTCTACACCACACAGGCGCAGGAACAGGGTCTGATGCACTGACAAAGCAAGGCTCCCGACACTTCCGTCGGGAGCCTTTTTTGCGTTATTCTTCAATCGCGGCCTTCTGCGAATTGATGGCTTTGATGATTTCCGGCGGGAATTTGGCCTTGCGCTGATAGGTGTACAGGCCGTTTTGCTCCTGCTCGACGTCGGTCAGCTGGGTGTAGCAGAAGCCCATGTGCTCGGGATTGGCAAGCAGCGCCTCGGTCAGCCCCTTGTAGCGGGCGAGGAATTCCTCCTCGGTCTTGGGCCCTTCGCCGTAGCCCCAGCCGGATTCGTCGTCCGTCCAGCGGATGCCGCCGTACTCGCTGACAAACATGGGAAGCTTTCCGTCGTACTTCTCCTTGCCCGGGAAGGGTTCGTACAGCTCCTGTCCGGGCGCGTAGCGCTCGGAGAAAAGTTCGACGCTCTGGGCGTAGTCGTGGGTGTCGTAGATATCGGTTTCCACGTGGAAGCCGCCGCTGACATCAATGACCGGACGGGTCTGATCGACAGCCTTGGTGGCGCGATAGGTCATCTGCAGGGTCAGCTCGCGCAGGCCGTCGTTGCTCTCTCCCCAGACCTCGTTGTAGGGACACCAGCCCACGATGCAGGGCGCGTTGAAGTCGCGCTGAACCACTTCCAGCCATTCGCGCAGGAAGATGCTCATTGTGTGCGGATGAGCGGGTTCGATGCCCCAGCTGGGCATTTCGCCCCAGCAGAGATAGCCGAGCCTGTCCGCCCAGTAGAGGAAGCGCTGTTCAAAGACCTTCTGATGCAGCCTTGCGCCGTTGAAGCCCATGGCTATGGACATTTCGATGTCATGACGGAGGGCTTCGTCGCTGGGCGCGGTGTATACGCCATCGGGATAGAAGCCCTGATCCAGCACCAGACGCTGGAAGACGGGCTTTCCGTTCAGCAGGCACTTTTTGCCCTCGAAGGAAATCGTGCGCAGGGCAAAGTAGCTCGTTACCATATCCTCGCCCAGCGTAAGCGTGAGATCGTAGAGATTCGGCTCGCCCGCGTTCCACAGATGAGTGTCCTTCACCTTCAGCGTGGCTTTGGCATGATTTCCGTCCACCTTGACGCATGTGTCGGACTGCAGCGTACCTTCAAAGGAGGCGGCAAGCTGCAGCGAAAGATCCTTCGCATCGCCGTTGACAAGCGCGTCGAGGTACAGCGTGCCGTTCATGGCGTCGGGAATCATACGGACGGATTCGATGTAGGTCTGAGGCACAAACTCCAGCCATACCGTCTGCCAGATGCCGGTGGTGCGGGTGTAGCTGCAGCCGAAGGAATGATAGCGGTAGCACTGCTTGCCAAAGGGCTGACGGCCGTGGCGCAGATCGTCATCCGCACAGACGACGAGGGTGTTTTCGCCATCGGTGAGCGCGTCGGTGATCTCAAAGGAGAAGGAGGCGTAGCCGCCCTCGTGCACGCCGACGGACTGGCCGTTTACCCATGCCTCGCACTTGTAGTCCACCGCTCCGAAGTGCAGAAGCACGCGCTTGCCCTTGGCCTCCTCGCTCAGGGTAAAGGTGCGGCGGTACCAGACGGCGGCCATGAAGTCCTTGTATCCTACGCCGGAAAGCTCGCTCTCCGGGCAGAAGGGCACGAGAATGGTCTGCGCAAGCGGATTTTTTTCGACCAGACCGCGCGCGCGTCCGGACGCACCGTGGTCGATTTCAAACTGCCAGGAACCGTTTAGGTTCATCCAGCCCGTCCTCACAAACTGCGGACGGGGATATTCAGGGCGGGGAATCATATCAGCCACTCCTTTTCGGTGGTTTTTCAGCTGCAGGAAGGATTCGCGCTTCGGATGCGCTTTCCCTTTCAGAAGCCTTTGCTTTTTGTACATGAATGTGATATAACGGTGATACATCTGATTTTTATGGAAAGGTTGCGTTTTCGATGAAAAGAGCTATTCTGCTTCTGCTTGTGCTCGTGATGCTGACCGGCACGGCCTGCGCCGGGGAATTTCTTTATTCCACCGCCTCTGTAACCGACAGCGCGAGCACCAGCTCGCTGTACGACAACTTCTACGCCAGCGGCGAGCTGGATGCGCCTACGCCGGGCGTTGCCGAAGGCATCATTCCGCAGGGCATCGCCTATCTGCCCCAGGAGGACTGGCTGCTCTTCAGCGGCTACCGTTCCGACGGCGGACACAGCGCGCTTATCGCCGTTGACCGCAAATCCAACGAGGTTGTCAAGGAAGTTTATCTCATCAACATGGACGAAAGCGTCTATACCGGACATGCCGGCGGCGTCTGCGTGACGGAAAAGAACATCTTTATTTCCAATGCCAGCAAGCTCTACCGGATTTCGCTGGAAACCTTCCGTGCGCTGCCTCCGGCCTCCGAGTGCGCCTTTGAAGAGGAGATTCCCGTGCCTGTCAACGCCTCCTACTGCGCCTATGCCGAGGGTATCCTGTGGGTGGGCGAATTCCAGTACGGCGGCGAGTACAAGACCGACGCAAGCCACAAGGTCAAGAGCAAGGACGGACGATTCAAGGCCTGGACCTGCGGCTATCTTCTCGACCAGAATGCCGAAAACGAGATCAAAGCCGAGGCGTTCGCGGGTTCGGTGATCACGCCGGACTACATCCTCTCCGTGACTGAACGCATTCAGGGCATGACCGTCAGCCGCGACCAGATCTATCTAAGCCAGTCCTATGGCCGCAAGAACGCCTCGCTTCTGTGGCGCTATTCCAATGTGTTGGGCAATGCGCCCGACGCTGAGGCTGAGATCAACGGCAAAACCATCCCCATCTGGTGCCTCGACAGCGGCGTCAAGACCGGCGCGCTGTCTGCTCCGCCTATGACCGAGGGCCTTGTGACCATCGGCGACGAGGTGTATGTGCTGTTTGAGTCGGCGGCGCAGAAGTACATGGATCCCAAGAATCCGTCGGTCAATCCCATTGACCGCGTTTTCCGCCTGACGGGTTTTTAACAGAATCTTGACAAGACGTTGACGGACAATTAGCGGGCTTTCAGCTTATCATGGATTGTGATGCGGCAGGGCCGCAGAGCAGATCTGTGAGAGGATGAATGCCATGCCCACTCAGGAATACCGTGAAGCCAAGAAAGAATTTATCAACTGTCTGCTGATGTCCATCTTCGGCTGCGGCGTGCCGATTGTGATCGCTTTCAAGGAATGGTGGCCGATCATGAAGGCCGAAAAAGCCAAGATGAATCAGGCGCAGTAATGAAAAAGGAGCGGAGCCCGAAAAAACGGGTTCCGCTCCTTTTTGATGTGATTACAGGCTACCCAGCACACCTTCGACCTTCTTGAGAAGCTCGCGCACCTTCAGATGCTGCGGGCACTTGCGCTCGCAGAAGCCGCAGTTGATGCATGCATCGGAGGTGACGCCGGGAGCCTTTTCGTTGTTGAGGTAGTTGTCGTAGGTCTTCTTGGCCAGCTCGTGCAGGCCGTAGACGTTGTGATAGGTGAACGCCTGGAAGATCTTGGGGATCACGATGCCCTTGGGACAGGGCTGGCAGTAGCCGCAGCCGGTGCAGTAGAGCTCGGAGAACTTCTTGAGGTTTTCCAGGCTCTCGCCGACCTCGCGCCATTCCTTCTCGGTCATGGGAGACTCGAGGGAGGCAACGGCGGCGTTCTGATCGACCATCTCGTAGGTCTGCATGCCGCTGAGGGCGCAGCTTACGCCGGGGTTGCCCAGCACAAAGCGCAGCGCCAGCTCGTAGGTGTTCAGGTTCTCACCGCCCAGCTTCTTCACCAGCTCCGTGGGAGCCGCCAGACGTCCGCCGCCCACGGGACCCATGACCACAACGCCAAGGCCCTTGGAGGCTGCGTACTGGATCATTTCTTCGTTGGCGCGGTCAAGCAGGTTGTACTGAACCAGCATGGATTCCATCTCAGGCGCGTTGTCGATGATGTGCTTGAGCGCTTCGGGGGTGTCGTGGAAGGAGAAGGAGATATGGCGGATCTTGCCCTCGGCCTTGAGCTGCTTGGCTTCTTCAATCAGGCCCAGAGGGATGATCTTTTCGTCAAACACCTTCTGGTTGATGGCCCAGAAGTGATAGAAGTCCACATAGTCGGTATCCAGCTTGCTCAGGCTCAACTCCAGCGTCTTGCGGAAGTCCTCGCGGCTGTTCACCTTCTCCATGGGGCACTTGGTGGAGATGTACACCTTCTCGCGGATGGGCTTGAGCGCCTTGCCCACGGCGATTTCACTGTTGGTGTGGCAGTAGAACAGGGCGGTATCGAAATAGTTCACGCCCAGATCATAGGCATGGCGAAGCATCGCGTCGGTCTTTTCCTGATCGACCACGAAGCTGCCGTCGGGCTGCTCGATTTCGGGCAGGCGCATGCAGCCGAAGCCCAGAGCGGAGATATTCACGCCGGTGTTGCCGAATTTGCGGTATTGCATCGTAAATGTTCCTCCTGTAAAGAAAGATCAATAATCTTCTATATTGTAGAGCATAATCTTCCGCTTGGCAAGTATTGGCATGGAAAGATGGCAAAAAAGTTTCGAGTGTGGTATACTGAACAAAATCCATCACAGCCGGAGGCGGTCAGAAGTGAAGAGAGTCCTGTTTGTCTGCACGGGCAATACCTGCCGCAGTCCCATGGCGGAATGCATGTTTAGCGCATTGGCTGAAGGACAATACGAGGCGCTTTCGGCCGGCGTCTATGCCTTGAGCGGCGCGCCTGCAAGCGAAGGCGCAAAGCGCGCCATGCAGCGCCGGGGGCTTTCTGTGGAAAGTCACCGCTCCCGCGCAGTCACGCTGACGCTGCTGGAAAGCGTCGACCTCATCGTCGGCATGAGCGCAAACCATATCATGCAGCTGAAAATGATGTACCCGAATTGCAAAACGCCCATGACGGCGCTGGATGATCCGCCGGTGAGCGATCCCTACGGCGGAGACGACGCGGCCTACGAGCGAGCTGCAAATGACATCGCCCGTCAGCTTCCGCAGCTTTTGAACCATTGAACAGGAGGAGAAAACCATGAAGCTTACCTTTTTAGGCGCCGCGCGCGAAGTGACCGGAAGCCGTTTTCTGCTTCAGGCCTGCGGAAAAAACATCATGATCGACTACGGCATGGAGCAGGGCGTGAACCTGTTTGAAAACGCCGCGCTGCCCATTCTGGAAAGTGAAATCGATTATGTGCTTCTGACCCACGCGCACATCGACCACAGCGGCTATCTGCCGCTGCTTTACAAAAACGGCTTCCGCGGCACCATCCACACCACGGAAACCACCTCTGATCTTTGCAAAATCATGATGCTGGACTCCGCGCACATTCAGGAAAGCGATGCGGAATGGAAAACCCGCAAGAACGAGCGCAAGGGCCTGCCGCCGGTGGAGCCGGTCTACACGCAGGAGCATGCGCTCAAAACGCATGAGCTCTTCCGCTCCGCGCGCTACGGCGAGCGTTTTGAGCTCTGTCCGGGCGTGATGGTGCGCATGGTGGACGTGGGCCATCTGATGGGCTCGGCCTCCATCGAACTGACCATTACCGAAGATGGCGAAGAAAAGATCATCGTCTTTTCCGGCGACATCGGAAACATCAATCAGCCGCTTCTGCGCGATCCGCAGTATATGCAGCGCGCCGATTTCGTGGTGATGGAATCCACCTACGGCGACCGCAGCCACGGCGATGTGCAGCCCGATTATGTGGGCTCGCTCACGCGGACGCTGCAGGAAACCTTCGACCGCGGCGGCAATGTGATCATTCCCAGCTTTGCGGTGGGCCGCACGCAGGAGATGCTCTACTTTATCCGCGAGATCAAGCAAAAAGGGCTCGTCAAGGGCCACGACGGCTTCCGCGTCTATGTGGACAGCCCGCTTGGCATCGAGGCCACAAACATCTTCAACGAAAACACCCTCGAATGCGCTGATGAGGAAACCGCTGCGCTCATCCGTCAGGGCGTGAATCCCATCAGCTTTGACGGGCTTGTCATCGCGCGCACGGCGGATGAAAGCAAGCTCATCAACGAGGATCCTGAGCCCAAGGTCATCATCTCCGCCAGCGGCATGTGCGACGCGGGCCGCGTGCGCCATCACCTCAAGCATAACCTCTGGCGGCCGGAAAGCACGGTTTTGTTCGTGGGATATCAGAGCGTCGGCACGCTGGGACGCAGCCTTGTGGATGGTGCCAAAAAGGTCAAGCTCTTTGGCGAAACCATTCAGGTGGCCGCGAGCATCCAGCAGCTGGCCGGCAAGAGCGGCCATGCCGACAACCGGGGTCTGATCAGATGGATTTCCAGCTTCGATCCCAAGCCTGCGCATGTGTTCGTCGTTCACGGCGACGACGAGGTCGCAGGCGTATTTGCCGACCGTCTTCACAACGAGCTTGGTCTGAGCGCCAACGCACCCTACAACGGCGAAAGCTGGAGCCTCACTCCGCTTGAAAAGCTGGCGGACGGAAACCAGGTGCGGCTGAAGAAGCCCAAAAAGGAAGCTGCCGCTATGGATACGCTGCCCCAAAAGCAGCCGCCGCACAACGCCAGCCGGAAGAAGACCGACGTGGATATCTCCAGCGCCTACGGTCAGCTTCTCACCGCCGCCGAGCGGCTGATGAGCCTTGCCGAGCGCATGAACAAGCGTTCCGCAGGCGACCAGCATCGCATGACCAAGCAGATTCACCAGATCATCAAGCGCTTCGGAAAGTGAGTCAGGCAAGGCTTATTCTTGCACACGCGCATAAACCGTGCTAAAATAGGGCGAACCTGTTATGGAAAGTGCTTTTGAGTGAGAGGAAGACTGCATGAGCAACATCACCGATATGATCGCCGAGGGCAGGGGCAAACGGCTGTACGCCACTGAAAACCCCGAAGAATGCGTGGTTTACTACCGCGATGAAACATTTGCCTTCCATGGTCTCAAGCGCGGCCGCATCATCGGCAAGGGCGAGATCAACAACCTGATCTGCGAATACATTTTTACCCTGATGACCGAAAAGGGCATCCCCAACCACTTTATCAGGCGCATCGATAACCGCTGCTCCCTGATCAGGCGCGTGGAGATCATTCCCTTCACGGTAACTGTGCGCAACTTTGCCGCCGGAAGCCTTGCCAAGCGCATCGGCTATCCCGACGGAACCAAGCTGCGCAACACCGTTATCGAGTTCAACCTCAAGGATCCCGAGCTCGAGGAGTATATGGTCAACATCACCCACATCACCGCCATGCAGCTGGCCACGCCGGAAGAGGTGCGCCGCATGGAAGAGCTCAGCTACCGGGTTAATGAGGTGCTCTCCGACTGCATGCGCGAAATCGGCGTCGAGGTCATTGACTTCAAGCTGGAGTTTGGCCGTTGCAACGGCGAAATCCTGCTGGCCGATGAGGTGTCGCCCGACACCTGCCGCTTCTGGGACGCCCAGACCCACGAACCCATGGATCTGGATCGCTTCCGTCACGACCTGGGCGACGTGGCCGAGGCCTACCGCGAGCTTCTGCACAGGCTTACGGGCAACGTACTGAAGAATAACGAGGAGGAAGACTAAATGGGCAGCTTTTCCGGAAAAACGCTGATGATCACCGGCGGCACCGGTTCCTTCGGCGAGGCAGTGCTCAAGCGCTTCCTGGACACCGATATCGGTGAGATCCGCATTTTCAGCCGCGACGAGAAAAAACAGGATGATATGCGCCACCGCTATCAGACCGACAAGATCAAGTACTACATCGGCGATGTGCGCGATCTCTCCAGCGTGAAAAACGCCATCTACGGCGTGGATTATCTGTTCCATGCCGCCGCGCTCAAGCAGGTGCCTTCCTGCGAGTTTTTCCCCATCGAGGCGGTCAAGACCAATGTGCTGGGCACCGACAACGTGCTCACCGCCTGCATCGAGGCCGGGGTACGCAAGGTGATCTGCCTGTCCACCGATAAGGCGGCCTATCCGGTCAACGCCATGGGTACCTCCAAGGCGATGATGGAAAAGGTCTTTGTGGCCAAGAGCCGCAACGTCTCTCCTGACCGCACGCTGATCTGCGGCACGCGCTACGGAAACGTCATGTGCTCCCGCGGCTCGGTGATTCCGCTGTTCATCGATCAGATCAAATCCGGCAGGGACATCACCGTGACCCATCCGGAGATGACCCGCTTCATCATGAGCCTGGAAGAGGCGGTCGAGCTGGTGCTGTTCGCCTTTGAAAATGCGCACAGCGGCGATATCCTCGTCAAGAAGGCTCCGGCCTGCACCGTGGGCGTTCTGGCGCAGGCGGTGAGGGAGCTGTTCCACGCAGACAACCCCGTGCGCGTCATCGGCATCCGTCACGGCGAAAAGATGTATGAGACGCTTCTGACCAACGAGGAGTGCGCGCATGCTGTGGATATGGGCGATTTCTACCGCGTTCCGTCCGACAGCCGCGATCTCAACTACGACAAGTATTTTGTCGAGGGTAATGAAGAACGCAACGTCCTCACCGAGTTCAATTCCAACAACACCCGTCTGCTCACCGTGGACGAAGTTAAACAGAAGCTTTTGAGCCTGAGCTATATTCAGGAGGAGCTGGCCAAATGGGAAAACGCCTGATTCAGGCCGTTGGGGCGGAGGCGCTGCAAAGTGCCGCGCCCCTTTTTGCAAACTGGCAGGAGACGATGGTCTGGTCGGCGCTGGAAGGCGGCATGGGGCGAATCTGGACGATTGAGGAGAGGCCGAAGGCGGCCTTGTGCGAAAACGCGGATTTCCTCTTTCTGGCCGGAAGCGCAGAGGAAATGGAAACCCGTCTGCTTCTGGAAGCATGGCGAAACGAGCGGGCCGGGCAGTTCATCATTCTGGTGCCCGATGATCCGCGCTGTGCGGACATGATCCGGGAGCTTTTCGGCGAGGAAGCCAAACGCTGGGTGCGGTACGCCTTCCAAAAAGGCGGCGAATGCTTCAACCGCGAAAAACTCGAAGGGTTCGTCAAGCAGCTTCCGCTGGAATTCACGCTCAGACCCTTTGACGAAGCGCTCTATCATGAGGCGCTCAAATACGAATGGTCGCGGGACTTCTGCAGCCAGTTTGAAAACGCGCAGGATTTCCTCACACGCGGCACGGGCGTGGCTGCCCTCAGAAACGGCGAGCTCATCGGCGGAGCGTCCTCCTATGCGGTCTACAGCCGCGGCATTGAAATTCAGATCCAGACGCGCGAAGACTGTCAGAAACGAGGCGTGGCCACGGCCTGCGGCGCGCAGCTGATTCTTCGCTGCCTTGATAAAAACCTGTATCCCAGCTGGGATGCGGCCAACGAGGAATCCGTCCGTCTGGCCAAAAAATTCGGATATATCGAAGCTGGTCCCTATGATTCGTGGGGATTGTACTGACGAAGCGAAAAGGAGAAACAATCTATGGCATGGCCGATGAAACGCAAGGCTGCTCCCTATCAGGAAAACAGCATCACCGAAGGCGTGATCTGGAAAAACCTGCTTTCGTTCTTCTTCCCGATTCTGCTGGGCACGTTCTTCCAGCAGATGTACAACACCATTGACGCGATCATCGTGGGCAAATTCGTGGGCAAGGAAGCGCTGGCGGCTGTCGGCGGAACCACGGGCAGCATCATCAACCTGATCGTGGGATTCTTTGTGGGCCTGTCCTCCGGCGCTACGGTGATCCTGTCGCAGTACTACGGCGGACGCAAGCACAAGGAAGTCAGCGAAACCGTGCACACAGCCATGGCCATGGCCGTGGCCGGAGGCCTGCTCATCATGGCGCTGGGACTGTGGCTGTCGCCGATGCTGCTCAATCTGCTGGATACGCCGCAGGAATTGATCGGCTATTCCCTCAGCTACATGCGCATCTATTTCATGGGCATGATTCCGTCCCTCATCTACAACATCGGCTCCGGCCTCCTGCGCGCTGTGGGTGATTCCCGCCGTCCGCTCCTGTTTCTGATTGTTGCGTGCGTGACCAACATCGTGCTGGACGTGGTATTCGTCGTGGGCTTTGAGATGCATGTGGCCGGCGCTGCGCTGGCGACCATCCTTTCTCAGGCGGTGAGCGCTGCGCTGATCATTGTGACCCTCATGCGCTCTCACACCTCCTACCGTCTGGAGCTCAAAAAGATCCGCTTCCATGCCAACCACCTCAAGCGCATCATCACCATCGGCCTGCCCGCCGGTCTGCAGTCCATGGCCTACAATGTGTCCAACACCATCGTGCAGGCCTCCATCAACGGCTTCGGCACCAATGTCATGGCCGCCTATACCGCCTACGGCAAGCTCGACGCCTTCAACTGGATGCTTCAGAATGCGTTCGGCGTGTCCATCACGACTTTTGTGGGTCAGAATTTTGGCGCGCAGAAGTACGACCGCGTCAAAAAGAGCGTGAAGGTTTGTCTGGCCATGACGGCGGCCGGCACGCTGCTTCTCAGCTGCTTCCTGCTGTTGGCCGGAAAGCCGCTGTACCACCTGTTTACCGACGATGCGCAGGTTATCGAAATTGGCATGCAGATGCTCTGGCAGCTGGCTCCGGTGTTCATCCTCTATGTCTGCATTGAGGTGCTCTCCGGCGCGCTTCGCGGAACCGGCGATGCGCTTCTGCCCTCCATTCTGACGCTGTCCGGCGTGTGTGCGCTGCGTATCATCTGGCTGCTGGGCGTGGTGCCCTTCAACCGCACCCTCAACATGGTTCTGTTTTGCTACCCGCTGACCTGGACGGTTACGTCGGTATTGTTCATCGTGTACTACCTCAAGGGCGGATGGCTCAAGAGGTCGATCAAAAAGGCCGGGTTTGAAAACTGAAAAAACAGCCGCCCCGATTCCAAATGGATCGGGGCGGCTTTGTGTCACTCGCTTTCCGGCATGCAATGCATGTGCAGCGCACCCAGCACGCGGAAGCCTTCAGCCTGTCCTTTGAGGCTGCGAAGGCCGAAATCGATGGAGCGCAGCTTCAGATACAGCGCGATCTGGCCTGCATCGGCGCTGCCTTCCGGGAACTGGCTGAGATGGCACTTGAACACGGCGTCCAGCTGCCGGGGAACATATCCAACGGTTCTGACGTATCGGTTGGGGCGCGCAGTCATGTAGAAAGCCGCCGCTTTGACAGGCGCGGAGCTGGCTCCGTACTGCGCCATGATGCCCTCATACGGAGCGAAGCAGGCGAGGCGGCGCACAGCTTCACCAACGCTCAGATGATCCGGATGCGCCTCGCTTTTCACACAGGGATCAGGCGCAAAGAGAATGTCCGGCTGAAAATCCGCAATCGTCTGTGCGATACCGCGGAGGAGATCGTCCATGGCATAGAAGCCGCCGTCCGACAGGCCAAGGAAGCGAACGTCGCTTACGCCCAGCATTTCTGCCGAACGAATGCATTCCTGCTGACGGACATGGACCAGAGCGTCGCCCTTTTTGTCGGTGTGTCCGTCGCCGTAACGGCCGTCTGTGCAGATGAGGAAGCAGACCTTTTTGCCTGCCGCCGCCAGTTTCGCTGCGGTGGCTCCTGCGCCGATTTCGATGTCGTCCGGATGCGGACCGACAAACAGGTACCTTTCAAAGCCTTCCACCTTCGGAACCGGCGCGGCAAAGCGCAGGGCAAGCCGGGTCAGACTCATGCGCCCAGCTCCTTCCGTTTGGCAAGCTCCATGCAGATGCGGTCGTACTCAGGCTCATCCAGCTTGTAGTGCTTCTGATAAAGCACGTAGGCGATCAGCATCATCACAAACGGCAATACCGTGATGCAAAGAAACAGTCCGATGCTCTGCGAAGGCGCAACGGCGTCAATGACGCTGCTGATGCCTGCGAGTTTTTCCGCCTCGGTGATCGCGCCGCTGGCAGCAGCGTTTTCAAAGGAGGAAATCTGGTTGGTGGTGCCGGTTACGCCAAAGAGGATGTAGGCAAGCGAGGTCAGCGCAGCTACCAGCGCGGAGGCCAGCTTGGTCAGGAACGGGCGCAGCGACGCGATGATGGCCTCGTCGCGCACACCGTGCTTGTATTCGTTGTATTCCACGGTGTTGATGATGGAAATCATCATGACCAGATAGAAGCTGTAGATACCGAAGTTGGCCGCCATATAGCTCAGGGTGATCAGCCAGAACTTGACCATGGTGGAGGGCATCAGCAATCCTGACAGAAGCATGGCCCCATAGCCGGCGGTGCTGATGATCATCATGATCTTCATCAGGCGCTTGCGCTGGATTTTGCGGCTGATGACGGGATAGAACAGCATCAGGAAGGCGGTGGCGAGTACGCCGATGGTGTTGAACAGCGAGTACAATCCGCCTGCATAGCCGAACTCCAGATAGATGTACGTCGCGCCCAGACCGTGCACGGCGAGGTTGTTGCCGATCTGCTGGATGAGGAAGATGATGGCGATCCACATCAGCTGGTCGTTGCCGGTGATGGTAGAAAGAATCTTTTTGAAGCTGATGGGCGGCGCCTGCTCGTATGCTTTTTGTTCGCGCTCCCGCACGCCGAATACGGTAAAGCACATGAACAGCGGCGCAATCACGCAGAAGACCAGCGCGATGCGGCCATAGGCGGTCATGGCGTTTCCGCCAAGCGCCAGCCCGCCGGTGGTGAACATGGGAATCACCAGGCTGGCCAGCGTGCCGCCAATGCCTGCAAACAGCGTTGCACGGCTGGTGAGCTGATTGCGCGTATCGGCGTTGGAACTCAGCGACGCCACCATGCCCCAGTAGGAGATGTCGTGCATGGTGTAGGCGATGCTGTAGAGGAAATAGATCACGCCGAAAAAGGCCACGAAGCTCCAGCCCTGCAGGTCACTGTTGAAGGCGAGGTATTCCACCACGATGGTGGCAAGAATGCCGATGACCAGCCATGGCTTGAACTTGCCAAAGCGCGTGCGGGTACGCTCGATGATATTGCCCATGATGGGATCGTTGAGCGCGTCAAAAACGCGCGCAGCCACCATGATTACCGTGATGGCGCTCAGCTGCGCCGCCGAAAGCGTGCGGGTGAAGAGCACATAGGTAAACAGAAAGCTGTTGAACAGCGAATAGAGCATATCGCGTCCCACTGTGCCCAGCGGGAACATCCACAGATTGATCCGGTTGCGTTTCTTCTCATCCATAGCGGAATCCCTCCGTCATCCTTCCAGTCCCTTGCGGGCCAGTTCCACAAACCTGTGCACCTTTTCGGCTGATCCGCCCACCATGTACACGTCGCGCTGGGCAATCTCGATCTTGCAGCCCTTTGCAGCCTGCGCGGTTTTGCGGAAGCAGTCCAGCACAGCATCCTCCTCCAGCGTGGGCGTATCCATGCCCAGAAGCGTTGCAGGGGGCTTGCGCAGATAGGTGACGCCCGTGCCTTGCAGGCGCTGACCCATAAAGGCTTCATCGCACCATGGGGAAATGGACACCTTGCGCAGATTGGGCACTCTGGACAGGCAGTTATCCCAGATGGGATGCGAGGCCTCGCAGCAGCCGTAGCTGACCAGACCGAAATGCGACATCATTTCCTCATAGTACGGGAACACAAGCTCGGCGTACATATCAGGCGAGATGCCCGCAGTCTCCTGCGAATCCATGAACAGCCACAGATCGGACAGCTTTGCAGGCGAGATGCCATCCGTCAGCTCGTCGGTAAAGCAGTAGCTGCCCTGCGCCAGACGCTGCATATCCGCGTGCGAGCTCAAAAGACCTTTTTCCTCCTGCAGACGGAAGAAGGCGAGATAATCATCCGTCAGGCGGCGCATCATGGCGTGGAAGCGATCTTCGTCATCCACCATGGCGATGTACATGTCGTCCATGTTCATGATGTGCACGATGTCCTGCGTGGGACAGCAGCCCATGCATTCCGTCACGCGCTTCACAGGCAGAATACCGTCGAAAATCTCTTGCGCCTGCTCCTCTTCCCGGCGGGTGCCTTCTTCATCCACGGAATAGACGGAGTCGCCCAGCAGATGCTCATCTTCCTCCAGATCATGAATATACGGGATAAAGTGATGCCCGAGGCTGCCGCTCTCCTGCCTGCGCACCTCCAACCCGAAGGGCACAAAGCGTTTGTGCAGATAGACGGGATAATAGGCGGGCACAAGGGTGTCATCCTCAAAACGGGTGAAGTTGACGATGGGGCGCAGCATGCGCTTTTCGATTTCACGCGCCTCTTCGCCCTCGCAGCGCATCAGACCGGGCAGAAGCTGGTGCTCAAAGGTCTCAATTTCAATGCGGATCATGGGACGGAAGCTGCTTTTGCTTTTGCCGTACTGAATCCAGTCCTGGTAAAGCTGCTGGTTGCGGGAAGAATGAGCCAGTTCCATCTGCCGTGCGGCAAGCTCGCGCAGAATGGAACGGTCTTTTGCGGAAATGGACATCGATATCGCTCCTTTGGTGATGATAAGGTTGTCAACTATTTCTATCATAACAAATTCTTTCAGATTAAAAAAGTAAAAAGCAAAATCAGACACAAAAATGAAAATGGGACATAAAAGTGAAAAGCAGAAAACATAGCCGGGATTGTATGGCTGAAACAGCTGTGATATAATCAGACGAAGACTTTTCAAAGGAAGGCGCATTATGATCGTCAAGGCTTACGAACAATTCTGCGGACTTGTTTCCCGCCTCTTTTCCAAATCCATTTCTCAAAAACAGCTCTCACGCATCTGCATGGTGCTGATGATTGGCATGATGGTGCCGCTGTTTGTGATTGCGCTGTACAACTATCCTGCCGATGATGACTTCGGCTTCGTGCTGCCTGTAGCCACCGCATGGGTGCAGACGGGTTCGCTGGGTGAGGTGTTCAAGGCAGTTTTGGAGAAAAACCGCGAGATGTACACCACCTGGCAGGGCAACTTTTCGGGTACGGCGCATATTTCCATGTCGCCGATGATCTTTAACCAGAACCTGTATTTCATTGCCAACTGGGGCATCATGCTTGAACTCTGCCTTACGGCGGCGTATCTTGTCAAGGGCATTGTCTGCAGACTTCTTCAGGCGAGCCGTCAGGTTTTCTGGATTGTGTACACCGCCCTGATGATTCTGGTTATCCAGTTTATGCCGTCCGTCAGCGATGGCATCATGTGGCATACCGGCACGGTGTATACGGCTCCGGTCTGCTGGCTTTTCCTGGCCCTTGGCATCCTCATCCGCTGTATTGACGGATACAGCGGCTTCTCTGCCGTGTGGCGGTACGCAGTGCTGTTTTTGCTGGGGATGATGCTTGGGGGCGGAAGCTTCGGTCCTATGCTGGGCGCTCTTGTATTTTTCTTTATGCTTACAGTATATGCTTTTTTTACCCGCAGCCGCAGCCGTACCTTCTGCCTCGCTGCCTGTATCGGCTGCGTGCTGGGCATGATCATCAGCGTATCTGCACCCGGCAACCTGGTACGTATGGATCGCACGGGCGAAATGCTTTCGCCGCTTTCCACAGTCATCACCGCTGTGCTGGATTCCTTTGACGTCACCGGCCGCCTGCTTTCTCCGCATCTTTTGGCCATGCTTCTGCTGATCACTGCGGCACTGTGGAAGCCGCTGAAGGAAAGCTCTTTCCGCTTCGCACATCCTTTCTGGGTGTTCATCATGCTCTACGGTCTGTTCTCTGCAACGATTGCTCCCGCAATCTATACCCAGACCGAGTACGCCTCCGGCCGCTATTTCAACGCCGTGTATCTGTACTTCCTCCTCTTTGCAGCCGGAAGCACGGTCTATGCTGAGGGCTGGCTGATCCGTAAGCTGGAATCCAGCCAAAAGGAGGAGGCTGCCCATCTGCTCAAGGCGACGGAAGGCCTTGGCAAACGCTTCTCCGCGGCTTTCCTTGCGCTTGTCATCGCGCTGACTGCGTTTGGCGGATTCGAATTCACCATCATGAATACTTCTTCCGTCAGCGCCCTCAAATCCCTCGTAACCGGCGAGGCGGCGCAGTTCCGCGCGGATATGGCGGAGCGTCAGGAATACATCCGCGTAACCGACAGCGACGTCGTGGCTGTGCAGCCGCTGGGGTCGCAGCCCTATGTGTTCAAGCGCGACCGCCTGCCGTTCCAGGGCATCTATGGCCGGGTTCGCTATATGAAGTGGTATTTCGAACTGTTCTATAACGCTGAAAACGAGTCTGCCTCATAAGCAGACTCGTTTTTCAAATGAAAAGTTCACGATACGTTTACACTTCAGCGGTGGAAAACCAAAGACGGATGTGTTATACTGATTCGGTTAAAAAAGGCCGGTTTTGATGACGGCCTGCGCAGGAGGACACTATGGCTGCTCCGGAACTGAAAATTACAAAGCAGAGAATCCGAAATCATTTCCATTATTTCTGGTGGCAGTACATGGTGCTGGTGCTGGCCGCCATTCTGGGCTGGAACCTCATTTATACCACCACCCGCTACCAGAGTCCTGAACATCTCAAAATCGAATGGTATTACGAAGGCAGTACCTCCAGTGAAACGGATGCCCGCACTGCGGCGTTCCTTGAAGAAGTCACGCCGGAGCTCTTCCCGGATATGGAGGAAGTCACGTTTGCGCTGGTGGGCATGGATGACCAGTACGGCGAGATGCAGCTGATGGTGTGGAGCGTGGCAGGTCAGGGCGATCTGTACATGCTCAAGGAGGAGAGCTATTCCTCCATGATCGGCAACGGCGTGATGGCCAATCTCCTGCCCTATGTGGAGGATGGAACGCTCAACATCGACGGCATCAACGTGGATGACTACTACAAGATCGACCAGGAAACCGGTGAAAAAATGCTGGTGGGCATTCCCACGGACAGCCTCGAAGGCCTGCTCGACCTGCACGTCGATCCTGCGGGCAAAGTGATGGGCCTGCTCGTCAACGGCGGCAACACCGATAACGCTGTCAAGCTCATGGCCTACTTCCTCGATAACATGAGATAAACAAACAGTCTCTTTCCAACTCACGGAAAGAGACTGTTTTTTCACATAATCTACCCAACACCCAACCCGGTTTTCTTAGGGGAGAGCGCGAGAGGGGATCTTCTTTTTCAAAAGAAGATCCCCTCTCGCAAATCTCAACTCCACAATTAACCGCGGATCTGAGCGTTGTACTTTTCGTCGCAGACCTTGCGCACCTTGTCCATGGCCTTGATGACCTCGTCGTCGGTGAGGGTGCGGTCGGAAGCGCGGAAGGTGAGGGAGAAGGCGACGGACTTCTTGCCTTCGCCGACCTGAGCGCCGCGGTAGACGTCGAACATTTCGATGGACTCAAGCAGCTTGCCGGCAGCCTTGCGCATATCGCTCATGAGGGGGCCAACCGCCACGGTTTCTTCCATGACGAGCGCAAGGTCGCGCTGCATGGCGGGGAAGCGGGGCAGGGGCTTCATTTCGCCCATGGGCTTGGCGTAGGTGAGGAGCGTCTGCAGATTCAGTTCCGCCACGATGGCGCGCTTGGGCATGTCAAACTTCTCGCGCACAGCGGGATGCACTTCGCCCAGCTGAGCAAAGACGTCTCTGCCGCGAACCAGCTTCGCCTTGCGGCCGGGATGATAGTAGCAGTCGCCGCCGACTTCCACTTCGCAGCTGATGCCGCACATGCGCAGGATCGCTTCCAGCGCGCCGCGCACGGTGTAGAAGTCCACATCGGGGCCGTAAGCGCCGAGGCAGAGGGTCTGGGTCTCGTTGGGCAGACCTTCCTCGGTGGGATGATGATGATCGAACACAGCTGCCATTTCGTAGAGGCAAGCGGTTTCGGTGGAGTGGTTCTGGTTGAAGGCGAGGGTGCGCATCATGTCGCACACGAGGGTGGAGCGCATCACAGCGGTGTCTTCGCCCAGCGGGTTGCGGATGGGCATGGGCTGGTTGCGCAGATCGTCCTCGGGCAGACCCAGCTTCTGAATTTCAGAAACGCCGGTGAAGGAGAAGTTCATGATCTCCAGATATCCCAAACCGGTCAGGATGCGCATGATGCGATCCTTGAGCGCCTTCATGGGGCTCACGCCGCCCTGCGTGGTTTCGCCGCGCAGATTGGTCGCGCCGATGTGCTCGTAGCCGTAGATGCGCAGGCATTCTTCGCATACATCAGCCTCGCCGTCCATGTCCTCGCGGTAGGCGGGAACGGTCACGGTGAGGGTGTCGCCGTCGCGCTCGCAGCCAAACTGCAGCTTCTTAAGAATGGCAACCATGTCGTCGGCGGGAATGTCCACACCGGCGCGCTCCTGAATGCGCTCAACGCTGGCGGTGATCACCTGCTGAGGCTTGGGGTTGGGATAGAAGTCGTAGCAGCCGGAAACAACGTCGCCGGCGTCCAGCTCGTTGACCAGCTGGCAGGCGCGGTCGAGGGCGTCCATCACGGTGCCGCAGGATACGCCGCGCTCGAAACGGCCGCTGGCTTCAGTGCGCATGCCGTGGGCGCGTCCGGTGAGACGGATGGCGGTGCGGTCAAACACGGCGCATTCGAACATCACGTCGGTGGTGCCTTCGATGATTTCGCTCTCTTCGCCGCCCATAACGCCGGCCAGACCCGTGGCGCGCTCCTTGTCGCAAATCACGAGGTCCTCGGTGCGGAGCTGATGCTCGTTGCCGTCGAGGGTGGTGAGCATTTCGCCTTCGTGAGCGCGGCGGACGATGATCTCACGGCCACGGACCTTGCTGAGGTCGAAGGCGTGCATGGGATGGCCGTACTCGATCATGACATAGTTGGTGATGTCAACGATGTTGTTGATCGCGCGCAGACCGGCGCCGTGCAGGTACTTGCGCAGCCACAGGGGGCTTTCCTTGATGCGCACGTTCTTGATGACGCGGGCAGCATAGCGGGGGCAGAGGTCAGGAGCCTCAACGGACACCTTCACCTCGTCGCGGATGTCGCCGCCGGCTTCCTTCACGGTGACCACGGGAGCTTTGTATTCGGTGCCCAGAGCCGCTGCGGTTTCGCGGGCGATGCCCAGCGCGCACAGGCAATCGGGGCGGTTGGCCAGAATTTCGAAATCAACGGCGGTGTCGTCGATGCCAACGATGCCGCGCACGTCGGTGCCAACGGGATAGTCCTCGTTGAAAATGAGCAGACCCTCGTCGCCGACGCTGGGATAGAGCTCCTGGGGAATCTTGAGCTCAGTGGAAGCGCACAGCATGCCTTCGGACACCATGCCGCGCAGCTTGCCCTTCTTGATCTTGATGCCGCCGGGGAGCTTTGCTCCATCCAGAGCGACCGGAACCAGCACGCCGGCTTTCACGTTGGGCGCGCCGCAGACGATGTGCAGGGGCTCCTCGCCGCCTACGTCCACGGTGCACTGGTGCAGATGGGTGCCTTCCACGTCCTCGCAGGTGAGCACGCGGCCGACAACGACCTTTTCCATGCCGCCGGCGATGTCTTCAACGCCTTCGACGGCAGTGCCGGTCATGATCATGCGTTCGCTGTATTCCTCAGGCGTGACAGGAATGTCCACGTACTGCCTGAGCATATTCATAGCAAGTTTCATTTTTCAATCTCCTCACTTATATCCTTCGGACAGCGCAGCTGTCCGATTGTGGGATTCCAAAGGGCAAAGCCCTTTGGCGGAGGTCAAGGAGGCAGAGCCTCCTTGCGTCCCCTTCCGTTACCGCAGCTGGCTGAACAGGCGCGCGTCGCCTTCGTAGAGCAGGCGCATGTCGCGGATGCCGTAGCGCTGCATGGCAATACGCTCCAGACCGATGCCGAAAGCGAAACCGGCGTACTTGGTGGAGTCGATGCCGCACATTTCGAGCACCTTGGGGTTGACCATGCCGGAGCCGAGAACCTCGATCCAGCCGGTGCCCTTGCAGATGGAGCAGCCCTTGCCGTGGCAGGCCACGCAGGTCATGTCAACCTCAGCGGAGGGCTCGGTGAAGGG
>JAGBBE010000086.1 GCA_017938645.1 Clostridia bacterium | reverse complement strand
GGCAAGCACTGCTCTGTGTGTGACGAAGTGCTGGTCGCTCAGGAAGAAGTGCCCATGGCCGCTCATACCGAAGTGATCGACGAAGCCAAGGCCCCCACCTGTACTGAAATCGGCCTGACTGAAGGCAAGCACTGCTCCGTGTGTAACGAAGTGCTGGTTGCTCAGGAAGAAGTGCCCATGGCCGCTCACACTGAAGTGATCGACGAAGCCAAGGCCCCCACCTGTACTGAAACCGGCCTGACCGAAGGCAAGCACTGCGAAGTTTGCGGTGAAGTGATCGTTGCTCAGGAAATTCTCGACGCTCTGGAGCATCTTTGGAGCGAGCCCGTGGTTGTGCCTGCTACCTGTATGGCGGAGGGCAGCGAAACCTATGTTTGCATCCGCGAAACCGGCGCACTGGACGAGGAAGGCAACATCAAGGTTGATGCTGATGGCAAGCCGCTGACCTGTGGAACCATCCGTGTAGAAAAACTGGATGTTGATTCTGAAAATCACGTCTGGAATGAAGGCGAAGTCACCACTGAGCCCACCTGTATGGCAGTGGGTGTGCTGACCAAGACCTGTATCAACGAAAATTGCAAGACCAAGGAAGGCGCTCCTGTTACCACTACCGAGGAGATCGGTATCGAGCCCGATAACCACGTCTGGAACGAGGGCAAGGTTATTCTGGAGGCTACCTGTCTGACCGAAGGTACGAAGCTCTTCACCTGTCAGAATGAAAACTGCGCGGTTGAAGGCATCGAAAACACCAAGACGGAAGTCATCCCCGTTGATCTCACCAAGCATGTGTTCGACGGCGAAGGCGAAATCACCCTGGTACCCACCTGTGTGGCGGAAGGCGTTATGACCTTCTACTGCACCTATACTGTTACCAATGAGGCCGGTGAAACCGTCACCTGCGACGGTACTATGACCCAGCCCATTGACATCAATCCCGAAAATCACAACTATGTTGGTGAGGAAACCACCAAGCATTCCTGCGAACAGGAAGGTGAGATGACCTACACCTGTACCAACACGGCAACGGTCGTTGGTGAAGACGGCACTGAAACCACTATCCAGTGCCCGAGCACCTACACCGAACCTGTTGCTGCGCACGACGGCCAGCCTATCGGCGATGCGGTGGCTCCCACCTGTACCGAGGAAGGCATCACCGCCGGCGTTTATTGCCCGACCTGTGATACGACCCTTGAGGCACAGGAAGTGATTCCTGCCACCGGTCACAATTGGGACGGCAAGTTCCCCTGTCAGAACGATGTTTCTGAATGTATCAACGGCTGCGGTCTTGCTTACACCGAGAAGCAGGAGCATACCGTTGTGATCGATGAAGCTGTGGCCGCAACCTGTGAAACGGTTGGCTATACCGAAGGCTCTCACTGCTCCGTCTGTGCTGACGTGCTGGTCGCTCAGGTTGAACAGCCCGCTTTTGGCCATGACTGGGTAACTGCACTGGATGATGTGCCTGCCCGCTGCGAATGGGACGGACATCCCAAGGGCAGCAAGTACTGCACCAACTGTAACAAGCAGGATGGCGGCGACGTAATCCCTGCGCTCAAGCATGAATACGAAACCGTGCCTGCCAAGAATCCCACCTACACTAACGTGGGCTGGAATGAGCACGAAGCCTGTAAGAATTGCGGCGTGAAGGTCGGCTATGTCGAGATCCCCAAGGTTCAGGCGGAGGACATCAGCACCTATGAAGACTTCATGGCCAACCTGCCCTACCTTGAGGAAATGGCCATTGAGTATGTCCGCCAGAACCCCGGCAAGGATCCTCTGGCGCTGGTCATCAAGTACATCCGTACCGGTGTCGAGCGCTATATGTCTGGTTCCTGGGGAATCATGGCTGGCTACGAGGATGAAGGCTTTGCCAAGTTCGTCAACCAGATGGAGGATATGATCAACACCTCCGAGGACAACGACGGCTCTGTCATGATCAATGCCTCCGGTCTGAAGAACCTCAAATGGTTCGATCTGCCCAACGGCAATTTGGCAGACTTTGGCCACATGTTCGGCACCATGGACATCACCTACCACAACAATGGCAGCGAAAATCACGCTGACGTTGGCGGCTGGGTGGGCGACCTTGTTGACCTGCTGAGCATGGCTGACCAGCTTGGCGTCAAGGATGCCAAGACGCTGGAGGAAATGGTCACGGTTATTGGACGTGACTACATGTTCAACTACAATGTCCAGTCTGATGAAGGTTCCTTCAGCATCACGGACATGTACGGAGACATGGATGGCTACTACATCATGAACAATCTGAGCGCAGCCGATTATACCGCTTATACCAGCGGCGAAGGCCTGCCTCCGATGACTGCACTGTTCGCTTCTTACTTCACTGAGGACCTCAACGACGTACAGCGCGCTGAGTACCTGATCAACAACCGTCTGGACGGTCTGAGCACCCGCAAGGAACTGCGCAACGCGGTATACAATGCCTATACCAGCAACAAGGTTGTTGCTACGCTGGAAGGTACCCGCAACTTCCAGAATTCCAGCGATGTGCTTGCTGTACGCCGCAGAGCCTGCTGCTACGCCTTCGCAGACTATCTGTGCAAAACTGCCGGCGACTACGTGGAGGATCTGGAGAACAATTACTACACCGTGTTTGACTCCGAGACCCTCACTCTGGCTCCGGGTATCACTCAGCAGATCAATTACGCTACCACTGCTGACAACCAGCAGATTGCCTACTACATTGCCACTGCCGATCTGCGCAATGACAACGTAGGCGTGCTGGCAAACTATGCCAGCCGTGATCCCCAGGAATGGGAAATGATGCGCGTATCGGATCAGGCCAACGCGGTTCAGGCATTGTATGGCGATCCGGAAAGCGATGAATACATCAAGGACTTCAATGTCGTCGCATCCATCAACGCGGGCGGCTACGACATGGGTACGGGCGATCCCGGCGGACTGCTGGTCATGCATGGCCAGACCTATAAGCCGGTTGTCAACATTGCCAAGAACGGTTTCTTTGCCATCCTGAAGGACGGCACTCCTGTAATCGGAACGACCACAGAGGAATGGAATACCTATAAGGATCAGCTGGAAGAGGCTATCGGCGGCTTCGGCAGCCCGCTGGTCAAGGACGGCGAACTGGCTGTTACCGCTACCAGCGACTACTACTCCTCTCGCGCACCGCGCACGGCTGTGGGTGTCACTGCGACCGGCAAGGTGGTCTTCATGGTGCTTGACGGACGTCAGGAGCCCTTCTCCTGCGGCGGCAGCATGGTTGAGATTGCCCAGATCATGAAGGATGCAGGCTGTGTGGACGCCATCAACCTCGACGGCGGCGGATCTTCCACGTTCGTATCCTTCGAGCCCGGTGAAGAGGGCCTGAGCGTCAAGAACCGTCCCTCCGACGGCTATCCTCGCTCCGTAAGTACCTCTTTGCTGATGTACTCCACTGCTCCCAGTTCCACTGCGTTTGACCACGCACTGCTGGAGACCGACTACGACTACCTGACTGTGGGCACCTCCGTGCAGGTGAGCGCTATCGGCGTCAGTCCCAGCGGAAACGTTGTGGATGTTCCTGAAGATGCTTTCTGGGCCGTTTCTGACGAGCGCTGGGGCAGCATTACCGAGGAAGGCGTATTCACCGGTCTGCTCAACGGCAGCGTGGATGTGTACCTGATGCAGGGTGAAACCATTATTGGCTTCAAGACGCTGAATATGGTTGCTCCTGATCAGATCTACTTTACCAAGGACAAGGTTGACGTCGTATACGGCTCTGTCGTTGAACTGCCTCTCAAGGCGCTCTTCGAAAGCAAGGAAGTTGCCTTCGGCAGTGAGGATGTCCTGTTCGAACTGAGCAGCACCGCGGCTGGCGAGATGCAGGGTATGTTCTTCCATGCCAATGCGGAAACGACCGTCAAGTCCCTGAAGATCACCGCCAGCGTGAATGGTAACGACAGCGCGTCTGACAGCATCAACGTGGCGATGTATGCTCAGGGTGAGAACACTTTTGACTTCGATCAGGCTACCGGTGGCAACCGTATGCTGGCTTGGGATCGCAAGGTTTCCAACTCCACTATGGAAGATGGAAACATCTACAACGTCATCAATCCTGACGAGGATATGGTTACTTCCTACATCGTCGCTCTGGACATGACGCAGATTCCGATTCCCCAGAAACTGGCTGATCTGACCTACATGCTGCCTGGTGCAGACATGGAGGGCGCTTCCGCCTGGACGTTCCTGCTCCAGCTGGCTGAACGCATCAGCCCGCTGACCTATGTCAACGCCACGCTGAAGTTTGACAATCGCTTTGAAGTGAATGTTGACGACATCAAGCTGATCAACGAGTACTTCGAGCTCGCAGGCAAGGAACTCGACAAGGAATCCAACACGCTGACGCTGACGCTGAACTGGATTGACCAGACGGCTGCTATTGACCCCTCCATGGCCAACCCGCTGTGCATCGTCAACGGCATCAAGCTGACTCCCAAGGACGGTGTATGGGACAACAACGTTGAAAAGATTTCTGCTGCTCATGTGGGTGAAATCGGCTACCGCATCTACATGCGTGCCAGCGGACTGTATTCCTTCGCGCAGAAGCCTGAAAATCAGGAAACCTTTGGCCTGTTGCCCTACGTCAATCCCAACGACTCCAAGGACGCCGGCGGCTCCTTTGAGGATACCTACGCCCGCTTTGAGGATACCTACACGCTGGTCAACAAGATCAAGCAGGGCTGGATCAACGAAGACGGCGGCTATGCCTACTATGTTGACGGTGAGCGCCTCAAGGGCATTCAGCCGATCGTTGACACCGTGGACGGCAAGACCTACTACTACGACTTCGGCGAAGCTGGCGTGAACGTTGGCCAGACGAAGTATACCGGATTGTTCTTTGAAACAACGGGTGAACCCGTCGAGGGTCAGGAACCGGCGGGTGTGTGGAGGTATGCGAACCTTGGTTT
This sequence comes from Clostridia bacterium, assembly GCA_017938645.1. The sequence goes on along the minus strand of JAGBBE010000086.1, from coordinate 8,029 downwards.
GCTGACGAACGGTTGGCAGAATATCAAGGGTGAGTGGTATTACTTCAAGAATTATCAGGCTGTCAGCGGGGAACAGCGGATCGGAGGAGTATATTTCACCTTTGAAGTGAATGGTAAAATCCATTCAGGAGAATGGGTAAGAACACTGAATGGTATTCGTTACTATTATGGCCCGTCGTATTACTTTAGTAAATGGCAGTTCATTGATGAGAATTGGTATTACTTCCGTTCGGGTTATTTAGTGACTGGAATTTCAGAGGTAACCAAACGCGAAAACATGTCTATGCGGGAGTGGCATGATTTGGGTGAAGATGGAATTGATCGCGGACTCGTTGAAGACGGACTGTATGAGTTGAATGGCAACATCTACAATGTCGTAAATGGCGTTAGCCAGATGGGACTGGATAAGATAGATGGAGATTACTACTTCTTCAGTTCTACGGGTATGGTTAAAAATGCAAAAACATATGCATGGGCAACTTATTGCGATCTTCCCTGTAGTAATTACGAATTTGGATTGGATGGAAAAATGCTGCAGGGCATTGTAGAAAAGGACGGTGTTCTGTATTACTATGAGAATGGTAAAACAGGAACACATGGCATGATTGAGCTTGACGGCGATTATTACTACGTGTACTGGGGAGGCATTGTTAAAACTGGTAAGCAATATGTCTCTAGAACCTACTGTGATTTGCCCGTGGGTAACTATGAGTTTGGTACTGACGGAAGAATGCAGCAAGGCGTTGTGGAAAAGGATGGCATTTTGTATTACTACGAGAATGGTAAAACAGGAACTTGTGGCCTGATTAAACTTGATGGCGATTACTATTATGTATACTGGGGTGGTGTTGTAAAAACCGGTAAACAATATGTCTCCAGAACCTATTGCGATCTTCCTGTTGGCAACTATGAATTTGGTGCTGATGGCAAGATGCTGCAGGGCATTATAGAAAAGGATGACATTTTGTATTACTATGAGAATGGTAAAACAGGAACTTGCGGTCTGATTAAAGTTGACGACGATTATTACTACGTATACTGGGGTGGCATTGTTAAGACTGGTAAGCAATATGTCTCCAGAACCTATTGTGATCTGCCTGTGGGTAACTACGAGTTTGGTACCGACGGTAAGCTGATGAGTGGTGTTTTCGAAACTGATAAGGGATTGATATACTACGATAAGGGTATTACCGGTACTCATGGTTTGATCGAATGGAATGGTGATTACTACTACGTGTATTGGGATGGCGTAGTCAAGACTGGTAAGCAGTATGTATCTAAGACTTACTGCGATCTTCCTGTTGGCAACTATGAATTTGGTGCTGATGGTAAAATGCTGCAGGGTATGGTCGAAAAAGATGGAGTGCTGTACTACTACGCCAATGGAAAAACCTGCACGAATGGCCTGTACAAGATCGACGGTGATTACTACTATGTGAACTGGAGTGGAATCATCAATTCTGGTAAGTATTATGTATCTACGACGCATTGTGACCTTCCTGCCGGAAATTATGAGTTTGGGGCAGATGGCAGAATGCTTCAGGGAATTGTCGAGAAGGATGGGGTACGGTACTATTACCAGAATGGTAAAACCAGTACATGCGGGCTGTTCCAGATTGATGGTAGTTACTACTATGCATACTGGGGCGGTGTGATCAAGACGGGCAAGCACTATGTATCCCATACCTATTGCGATTTGCCGATTGGCAACTACGAGTTTGGTGAAGATGGCAAGATGCTCAATGGATTCGTGACGAAGAGTGATGGAAGGTATTACTATGTAAATGGCAAGTCTTCTTCTGTTGGACTTAAATACATTGATGGGTATTACTATTACGTCACAGGAAGCGGAAAACTGATCACAAATCAGGAGTTTTATGTGTCGTCAACAAATAGTATGCTGATTGCAGGAATTTATACCTTCAACGAACTCGGACAAATCATCAAATAATTCAGTATCTCGGTTGCCCATCCATGCTTCTGCATGGATGGGCAACCATTCCAAGAGGAAGAACCATGGTGTCGAAAAAGGTACTCAACAACACGAAATGGATTGTTGCCTGCAAGGCTGCACAATCCATTCTGCAGATGGTCATTGGCATGCTGTCGGCCCGTTATCTGGGCCCGTCAGATTATGGCCTGATTAATTATGCCAAGTCAATTGTGGCGTTTGCCGTGCCCTTTATGCAGCTTGGGCTGAACGCTACATTGGTCAAAGAATTAATAGATAAGCCCGAACAGGAAGGGCAGGTCATGGGTACGGCCCTGGTGATGGGAATGGTATCCAGCTTGGGATGCATAGCTTCTGTGTTCGGCTTTGTTTCGATTGCAAATGCGGGCGAACCAGTAACGATCGGCGTATGCTTGCTCTATAGCCTGTCTATGTTTTTTCAGGCAATCGAGTTGATTCAGTATTGGTTTCATAGCAAACTTCAGTCAAAATACCCGTCTGTCATGATGCTGATCACGTATGTGGTGGTATCGGTATATAAAATCTATTTGCTGATTGCTCAAAAGAATGTCTACTGGTTTGCAGTGGTATATTCAATTGAATATGGTATGATCGGCTTGTCTCTGCTGGCGATTTACCAAAAGCAGGGAGTCCAAAAACTACAGATAAATCGTGCACTTATCAAGCCGCTGATCAGTAAAAGCTATCCTTATATTTGGGCAGCGATGATGGTAACTATTTTTCAGAATACGGATCATATCATGCTGAAGCTCATGCGCGGAAACACAGAAAATGGCTATTATACAGCAGCAATTACCTGTGTTTCAGTCTGTCAGTTTGTATTCACGGGAATCATCGACTCTATGCGTCCGGTGATTGTTGCCAATAAAAAGAATGCATCTATCGAATATGAAAATAATGTCTCAAAGTTGTATTGCCTGATCACCTATTTGGCAGTGGGACAGGGGGTTGTCTTTTCAATTCTTGCAAAGATGATAGTTTACGTGCTGTACGGTACAGAGTTTATGGAAGCGGTACATGTACTGAGAATTCTTGCGTGGCAAGTCCCATTTTCCTTTATGGGGAAAATACGTAATGTATGGATTCTGGCGGAAGAAAAACAGAAATGTTTGTGGAAAATCAATTGTACCGGAGCACTGCTAAACGCGGGAATCAACTATCTGCTGATTCCTGTATGGGGAGCAGCCGGAGCCGCAGCTGCGTCGCTGCTCACGCAGGTATTTACGAACTTCCTGTTGGGATTCGTGTATCAGCCAATCAAACAAAACAATACATTGCTGCTCAAGGGTTTAAGTCCGCGCTGTCTGTATCATATGCTGAAAGCCAAAGCTTTGCCTGAAGAATAATTCTTGCAGCAGGAGGCAATATTGATGGAAGAACTGAGAAAAAAGCAGCTGGAACTGCTTCGGTATTTTATTGATGTATGTGAACAACTGAATTTGAAGTGGTACTGCGTATGTGGTACAGCTTTGGGTGCTGTAAAATACGGTGGATATATCCCGTGGGATGACGATATCGATGTCGCATTACCCAGACCGGACTATGAAAAATTCCTTGCAAGTGCTTCTGCCATATTGCCTAAGCATATTTTTGTACAAAGCTTCCGAACGGATCCTGCCTATACGCACGAGTTCAGCAAGCTTCGTAATTCAAACACAACACAAATTGAGCTCAGTGTGAAACACCTGAATATGAACCATGGAATATACATTGATGTATTCCCGCTGGATGGACATCCTCAAAAAAAGCACGAGCAAAAGCTATTTGACCTGCAGAACAAGCTTTTTACATGGAAGCAGTTTTGCTATATCAAAAAAGCTCCGCAAAAAAAATTGCGCGCAAGAAATTTCGTATTCAGACTTTTGGGTTACCATAAGCGCACGGCTCAGACTCTTTCAAAGAAGGAAAAACTGTACGCAAAATATCCGATTGAGCAGTCCGAATACTGGTGCAATTATGGCAATTGGCAGGGGAAACTGGAATATGCTCATCGATCTCAATATGGAAACGGAACGAAAGCTACTTTCGAAGGAATATCTGTCATTGTTCCTGAAAACTATGATGCTTATCTGACGCAGAAGTATGGAAATTGGCGTAAGGACCCTCCGGCAGAAAAACAAAAATCCCACCATGTTATTACGGTTTACGATGCTGAGCGTTCTTATGTGGAATATCTGAATCAGACTTCCTCCGCGACGGCGAAGTAACCTTCTGACCCACCCACCGAAAGGAGCCCACACATTGCCGTTTTGTTTCAGGCATGTGGCATGTACGCACACCGGCTCCCAGGCCGCGCCTGACTTTCTCAGCCTCGAAAACGCGAAAAAAGTGCGCCGCTTCCATGAAAGCTTCCCCATGTATCAGCCCACGCCGCTCAGGCATATGCCAAATACAGCAAAAGCGCTGGGCATTGCAGATCTGTGCGCAAAGGACGAACCGCTTCGTTTTGGCCTGAACGCATTCAAGGTGCTGGGCGGAAGCTATGCGATGGGCCGCGAACTGGCACGCAGACTCGTGAAAAGCTCGGTGATCTCACCTTTGTTACGGCGACGGATGGCAATCATGGCCGCGGCGTAGCGTGGACGGCGAAACGCTTTGAATTCCGCTCGGTGGTGTATATGCCCAACGGCAGCGCACAGGAGAGGCTGGAGAGTATCCGCGCGGAGGGCGCAGAGGCGGCCATCATGGACATGAACTATGATGAGGCCGTGCGGCTTGCCAGTCATCAGGCGCAGGAACGGGGCTGGATCGTGGTGCAGGATACGGCATGGGATGGCTATGAGGACATCCCGGCAGGATCATGCAGGGCTATGCCACGATGGGTCTGGAGGCCTATGAGCAGCTGCCGTGGAAGCCCACGCATGTGTTCCTGCAGGCAGGCGTCGGCTCGATGGTAGGCACTATTGCCGGATTGTACGCATCCGTCTACGGTGAGGATCGTCCCACCGTGGAAGCCGTAGAGCCCAATGGAGCCGACTGCATCTTCCGTACTGCCGAAGCCGATGATGGCAAGCGCCACTTTGTCACTGGCGATCTGACCACCATCATGGCGGGGCTGGCCTGCGGCGAGCCGTGCAGCATCGGCTGGGAAATCCTCGCTGAATGTGCCGATCACTTCATCTCCTGCCCGGATTACGCGGCGGCGCAGGGCATGCGGATGCTGGGCAATCCCTGTGCGGATGATCCGCGCGTGGTGTCCGGCGAAAGCGGAGCGGCGGCGTTCGGCTGCGCGGCGGAGATTATGCGCAATCCAGCGCTTGAGCAGATCCGCAAGGCCATCGAGCTGAACGATCAGTCCCGCGTGCTGTTTTTCTCCACTGAGGGCGATACCAACCGTGAAAACTACCGTGCCATCGTGCGGGACGGCAAATATTCGAAATAACAAAACAAACCGCTTCTCCTGTATGGAGAAGCGGTTCACTATTTCCATCATATCACTTTTTCCGCGCCGGCACAAAGATCGCAATCAGCGAGCACACCAGCAAAAGCGCCGGATAGAACAAATTCGGGATCAATTCGAATGCAGAAACTGTGCAGCCCATTTCGGAAGCGGCGGAGATGGCCACCAGAAGCTGCGCGCCATAGGGAATCACACCCTGCGCAATGCAGGAGAAGGTGTCCAGCAGGCACGCGGAGCGCTGGGGCGAGATGCCGTAGTCTTCGGCCATGTCGCGTGCGATGGGGTTGGCCATCACGATGGCAACGGTGTTGTTGGCGGTGGCTACGTCCATGGCGGCGACCATCAGGCCGATGCCCAGCTGACCGCCGCGCCGGCCGCGGAAGATGCGGCGCACAAAGTGGAGCAGCGCGTCGAAGCCGCCGTTTTCGCGGATGAGCGCGCACAGGGCGGATACGAGGATGGCAACCATGCAGGTTTCAAACATACCAGCCATGTTGGAGCCCACGTTGACGAGCAGCTGGCTTATGGAGGTCTGTCCGGCGGAGGGAATGATCGCGCCGGTGGCAAGGGTCATCACCGCACCGGAGAGGATGCCCACCAGCAGCACCACAAAGACGTTGATTCCGATAACGCCGCCGGCCAGCACCAGCAGATAGGGAAGCATCAGCTTCAAATCGTATTCGCGCACAATCTGCAAGGTGCTTTCGCCTGCGGTAAGCACAATCAGAATCACCAGAGAGATCAGCGCAGCGGGCAGGGCAATTTTGAAATTGCCGCGAAACTTGTCCTTCATCGCGCAGCCCTGACCGTTGCAGGCGGCGATGGTGGTGTCGGAGATCAGAGAAAGATTGTCGCCGAACATCGCGCCGCCAACGACGGTGGCAATGCACAGCGCAGGCGAGTAGACGGCGGCGTTGGCGACCTCGACCGCGATGGGCGTAAGCAGCGTAATCGTGCCTACCGACGTACCCATGGCTGTGGAAATGAAGCAGGCCACCACAAACAGCACCGGTACCGCAAACTGCGCCGGGATGATGGACAGCATGAAATACGCCACGCTCTGCGCGCCGCTGCGGCCCACAACACCCACAAATGCGCCGGCAGCCAGAAAGATCAGAAGCATCGTGATGATGTTGGGGTCGCCCAGACCGCCGCCCATGATTTTGAGCTTTTCGTCGAAGGAAACCTTGCGGTTCTGCAGGCATGCGGTAAGAATCGCCACCAGAAATGCCGCCACGATGGGCACGCTGTAGAAGCCCATGGGAATCCTGAGTCCGTATTCGAAAAACAGGCCGAGGCCAAGGTAGATCAGCAGAAAAACGCCGATGGGAAGAAGTGCGGCAGGATTGCCTTTTTTCATGATGGATTGCCTCCTGTGTGCAAAAATGCCAAAACGCGGCAAAAGCTAATGTACCACGTCGGACATGCAAAAGCAAGGAAAATCCATTGACTTTCCGTGGCGAACGCACTATAATGCGTGCATCCATCGCAAAAGGAGAGAAACAGCATGAAAATCGCCTCTTCCGTTATTGATCTCATCGGCCGCACGCCGATGCTCAGCCTTCACAATCATGCCCGCATTCATGGACTTTCTGTGCCCCTTATCGCCAAGCTGGAGCTTTTCAACCCGGCTGGCAGCGCCAAGGACCGCGTGGGACTCAGCATGATCCTCGACGCAGAGGCGCGCGGACTGCTTCTTCCGGGCGCAACCATCATTGAACCCACCAGCGGAAACACCGGCATCGGTCTGGCCTGCGTGGCCGCCGCGCGAGGCTATCGCGTGATTCTCACCATGCCCGACAGCATGAGCGCCGAACGCCGCGCGCTGCTGGCTGCCTACGGCGCAGAGCTTGTGCTCACGCCCGGCGCCGAGGGCATGACGGGTGCGATCCGCAAAGCGCAGGAAATCGCCCGCGAAACGCCCGGCAGCTTCCTTGCCGGACAGTTTGAAAACCCAGCCAATCCCGACGCGCACTACCGCACCACCGGCCCGGAAATCTGGGAGGACGCCGACGGGCAGGTGGATGTCTTTGTTGCCGGCGTCGGCACCGGCGGAACGATTACCGGCGTTGGACGGTACCTCAAGGAGCGAAACCCCGCAGTGAAGGTCATCGGCATTGAGCCTGCGAAGTCGCCTGTGCTTTCCGGCGGGAAGGCCGGTGCGCACGGGCTGCAGGGGATTGGCGCCGGGTTTGTGCCCAAGGCGCTGGACGTCAGTGTGATGGATGAAGTCATTACCGTCACGGAGGAGGAAGCCTTCGCTGCAAAGGAGGAATTGGCCAAGGCTGAGGGTGTTCTGGTTGGAATTTCGTCCGGTGCGGCGCTGCATGCGGCCACGGCGGTGGCCAGGCGTCCGGAGTTTGCGGGCAAGAGGGTTGTGGTGCTCCTGCCGGACACCGGGGAGAGATATCTTTCTGCAAAGGGGTAAGGGCTGCGCCGGGGCTATTGCGCTGGGACGCAGCGCGGGCGTTTTTTGTTGGGTGCTCAGTTTGTTGGCTGCGGAACCGCAGCGGGTTTTGTTCTCTGCCCGCTCCGCTAGGGCCAGAGGGTCAGGGGGGATTTCGGGCAGATTGTCAAATCAAGTGCAACACTTGGAAAGGAACTCAACAGGAGAGAGCCAGCCGAGGCATTTGCGAGGGCGATTGTTGAGGAGCATT
>JAGBBE010000085.1 GCA_017938645.1 Clostridia bacterium | reverse complement strand
TCTCGGTTCGTTTCTCCATCTGCTTTCCTCTGCCGGATGATTTCTGTTAATCCTTCTACTTTTGTATACTTCCTTGCCATGCAAATGACCTCCTGTCGTAGCTTCTATTCTACAACAGGAGGTCTCTTTTTTACTTGTCTGCTTTCTCGGGTACAGTCCAATCGCCGCGGTTGTTTTTTGTATGCTGTTTGGTTCAGGCAGAAGCTTTGGCTTCGGCAGGCATCCACTTTTTGCTGTTGATGCGGCTGCGCATGAGCACCGTGCGGATGGCCCATTCCACAAGCATTGCAATCCATACGCCCGGAATGCCCATGCCCAGCGTAATGGTGAGCACGTAGCCCAGCACCAGACGGCAGCAGAACAGAGAGGTGATGGAGACGATGGTGGGGAACATGATGTCTCCGGCAGCACGCAGCGTCATGGGGGTGATCATGCTGTCGCAGTAAATGGTGGGCAGCGCGATGGACAGGATGAGCAGGCACTGCTGGATGATCGGCATAGCCTGTGCGCTCGGGCTGTACAGCTGCAGAAGCAGGGGAGACAGGGGCGTGAGAATCAATACGGTGATCAGCATGATGAAACGGCCGACTTTGATGAGATTCATGTTGTAGCGGTAGGTTTCATCATACAGCTTTGCGCCGAAGCACTGGCCGCAGATCGTGCTGGCCAGAGAGGTTAGACCGTTGCCGGTGATGTTGTACATCTGCATGTAGGAGTTGGCAACACCGTGCGCGGCCAGCTCGGTGGTGGTCAGATAGGCCAGATATACCTGCACCAGCAGCATGCCGCCCTGCAGAAGAGCGCTTTCGGAGGCGATGGGTACGGCCAGCTTGGTGATTTCACGGGAAATGCGCTTGGAGAAGTGGAACATGTGCCTTACACGGATGTGATGCTCGTTGTGGATAATAAGCAGCCACACCAGAGCAAGCACCACGCCGACCACACGCGCCACGATCAGAGACAGGCCTGCGCCCTCAATGCCCATGTCCATGACGTTGATGAAAAGGTAGCTGCATACCAGATGCATCACGTTGACCACCACCGTAAGCACCAGCGCGGAGCGCGTGTCGCCAAGGCTGCGGAAGGCATGGAAGATCGCGTTGAAAACAGCATATGGGAAGAAAGACAGGCACACCAGACGCATGTACTTGATGGAGTATTCCGTAAGCAGCGGCTCGGCGCGCGGATACATGAGATGAACCACCGGAGCACTCAGAGCGATGAGCAGCGCGCCGAAAACCAATCCAACCAGTCCGGCCAGACAGATCGTTTCGCCCAGCGCACAGCGGATGCTGTGGTCGTCGCCGCTTCCCTTGGCACGCGCGATGACGACCGCGCCGCCGATGGCGATGGAGGAGAACAGGAGAACAACGATGTTGTTGATGGAGTTGACCATGTTCGCAGCGGCGATGGCAGCCTCGCCGGTGGAGGAGACCATGGCTGTTGACAGCATGGCGATAAACATGATGAAAAACTGGTCCAGAAGCAGGGTAAAGAACATGCTCCGGATCTCTTTATAGGTAAACTGGGCGGAAGTAAATGAGGTTTCCAGCCAGCTGTTGAGCTTCTTGAACATGGGTCTATCTCCTCTGCGGTAAGCCGCTGCAAAATGGGTCAGGACATAGTATACGGCAAACTCAGGCGCTTGACAAGGCGTATGCATAATCCTATAATGGGCTTAATAATTCAAAAAATCTGAGAGGGATTTCATATGAATATCAATGATACCTTCCGTTATCTCAACATTGGACTTCCTCAGGATATTCTGCGCCATAAGATGAACGGCAATCTTGAAGAGGCCGTCCGTCTGATTGACTTGCGCCTTCAGGACGAAAAGACGCCCGATCCCATCCGCAGCTGCATGATCGCTCAGCGCGAGATGATTCTTCGCCTGCCGGCGGAGTTCCCCTTCAGCCGCAAGCAGGCCATGGAAGAGCTCACCCGTCAGATTCCGGACTTCACCGAGGCGGAATTGGACGAGCTTCTGGACAACAACCGCATCAACTGGACCTATATCAACGGCGAAATGCATTTCTTCGACCGTTTTGTGGATACGCTGTTGAAGACGGAACCGGAGCTGGCCCGCCGCGCAGGCATTCCTGAGAAAACGGCTGACGCCAAAACCCGTCTGGATCGTACCATGACGATTATGAAGGAAAAAGGCAGCCTTGCCATGCGCATCCGCGTCCGCGCAACGCTGCGCCTCAAGGATGAATGCTTCACGCCTGGCATGTTCATTCGCGCCCATCTGCCCATCCCGATTCCCTGCCCGCAGCAGAGCGATATCGTGATTGAAAGAGTTTTCCCCGAAAATGCGCAGATTGCTCCCGAAGACGCTCTGCAGCGCACTGTGTGCTGGGAGGAAAACATGCAGGAAAACCACGAGTTTGCTGTGGAATATTCCTATATCCACCGTTCCGAGTGGCATGATACGTCCAAGGAGATTTCCGCTGAAGTGCAGCCCTCCTTTTCCACGCAGGAGGAAGAGCCCCACATCGTGTTTACGCCCTACATCCGCGCGCTGGTCAAGGAACTCACCGAAGGCGTGACTGATCCGCTGGAGAAGGCCCGCCGCTTCTATGATTTCATCACCAGGCGCATGAACTATACCTATATGCCCGAGTACTTCGAGCTGGAAGGCATCGCCGAAAACTGCGCCCGCAACGGCATCGGCGACTGCGGCGTGTTTGCGCTGCTGTTTATCACCCTGTGCCGCTGCGCGGGCATTCCTGCTGAGTGGCAGAGCGGCCTGTGCGCCGAGCCGGACAGCGCCGGTGCGCACGACTGGGCACGCTTCTACATCGAGCCCTATGGCTGGATGTGGGCAGATCCGTCCTTTGGCGTCAGCGCCAACCATGCCGGCAAGGAAGAACGCCGTCAGTTCTATTTCACCAGTCAGGATCCCTACCGCATGGTCGCCAACTGCGCCTTCCAGAAAGGCTTCACGGTGGAAAAGAAGCACTGGCGCGCCGATCCCTACGACAACCAGACCGGCGAAATCGAAACCGCCGACCGTGGTTTCCGTCTGAATGAATATGTGCGCACGCAGGAAACCCTGATGTGCGAGGAAATTGTGGACTGATTCAGAAAGGGGGAATGCCTGTGCAGCCTTGGAAAATCGCTCAAACGCCCGAGGAAGCCGGCGTCTCTTCTGCCGGTATTCTCAAATATCTCGACGCTGTGAAGGAATCCGGCATCGAACACCACAGCATTCTGGTTCTCAAAAACGGAATGCTGGCCTGCAAAATGAATTTCGCTCCGTATGATGATCAGACGCCGCATATCCTGTTTTCGCTGAGCAAGTCCTTCTGTTCTGCAGCGGCGGGCTTTGCCGTTCAGGAAGGTCTGCTCCAGTGGGACAGCCGTGTTCTGGATGTGCTCAGCGATAAGGCGCCCGAGAACCCGTCTGTCTGGCTCAGGAGCGTGACGCTTCACAACCTGCTCACCATGGGCTCCGGCCTTGATCCCAAGTCTGATGCTGCAGACGGCGAGGACTGGATGCAGTCTGTGCTGGAATGCGAATGCGATGCCGAACCGGGCACGCGCTTCCATTATAACAGCCACGGTACCTATCTGGTGTCCGCCATGGTGCAGCGCGTTACCGGCATGAATATCCGTGATTACCTCATGCCGCGCCTGTTTGAGCCGCTGGGCATTCCGAAGCCGGACTGGGATACCTGTCCGCTGGGCGTGTGCGTAGGCGGATGGGGTCTGCATCTTTCTTCCGACAGCATCGCGCGTTTCGGTCAGTGCATTCTTCAGCATGGTATGTGGGAGGGGAAACAGATCCTGCCTGTGGAGTGGCTGGAGAAGGCCACGGTCAAGCAAATTGAAAATGCGGGCAGCAACCCGCATCCCGACTGGTCGCTGGGCTACGGCTACCAGTTCTGGCGCACGCGCGGAAACCGTTTCCGCGGCGACGGCATGTTCGGCCAGATCTGCATGATCTCCGAAGAAAAGCAGATGGTGGTGGCTGTGACGGCCGGGCTTAACGACATGGCGAAGGAAATGGATCTTCTTGACGAATATCTCTTCCCGGCAGCCGATCTGCCCCCTGCCTCCGAAGCGGAACAGCAGGAGCTTAAGCAGCGCCTTGAAACGCTGGGTTATCCGTGGCCGGAGCACGAGGATGACGTGAGCGTTCTTGCGCATGCCTATGCGGGCGAGGACGTTCGCCTCACGGTTGCCGCGCATGGCGTGGAACTGGATTTTGTGGACGGAAACCCGATTCATGCGGTGTTCGGCTGGGGTGAGCCGGAAGAGTTTGTGATTGATGAGTCCTTTGTTGCCGCGCCTCCGGTTCATTGGATGGGCGCTGCGGGCTGGAAGGATGGAAAGCTCACTTTGACTGCCCGAACGACCGACGGTCCTTTCATGGTGAAGGGTGAGGCGGTTGAGAAGGACGGAGGCCTGCTGCTGTCTGTTGACGGCGTGGGCATTGCACAACGATCTGTATATCTCAAAAAAGAATGAAACCCTGACCAACGCCGGTGGTGATTGCTGGCGTTGGTCGTTTGCGTTCTTTCATTCAAGGAGGTAACTCTGATATGCGAAACAATCCGGCGGTTGTCGCCGAAAAAATCGCTGACAAATATCGCCGCACAGCTCAGCTGGCCGCTGATGCGGGCATCATTCCGTACAAGAGCGCAGACGGCAAATGGATCACCTCGCCTTACGACGGAAACAGCTGGTGGACCAGCGGCTTCTGGCCGGGCCTGATGTGGCTGCTTCACTGCGAAACCGGCGACGCATTCTTTGAAAAGGAAGCGCTGCGTGCAGAACAGCTGCTGATTGAGGAACTGCGCGTGTTCCGTTATCTGCATCATGACGTGGGCTTCATGTACCTGCTCTCCACCGGCGCGCATCACAAGCTGCGCGGCGACGAACAGGCCCGCCTGGATACGCTGCACGCGGCGAGTATTCTGATGGGCCGCTACAATCCGGTCGGATATATTCGCGCGTGGAATGATCCCGGCAAGATCGGCTATGCCATCATCGACTGCATGATGAATCTGTCGCTGCTCTTCCGCGCTTCGCGTGAAGAAAACGATCCGCGATTTGCCAAGATCGCCTGTCTGCATGCGGATATGGCCATTCGGGAGTTCCTGCGCGAAGACGGCTCGGTTTCGCACATTGTGGAGTTTGAGCCCAATACCGGCAAGCGCGTCCGCGAACTGGGCGGACAGGGCTATGCGCTGGGTTCGAGCTGGTCGCGCGGTCAGGCGTGGAGCCTGTACGGCTTTACGCTGGCCTATCTGAACACACAGGAGAAACGCTATCTGGAAACGGCGGAAAAAATCGCGAGGTACTTCATCGCCCATATCCGTGAGGACGGACTGACGGATTCCGACTTCTGTCAGCCTGAGAGTGAGGAACGCATCGATAATCTGGCGGGCATGATCGCCGCCTGCGGTCTGATTGAACTTTCCAAAGCGGCTCAGAATCCGGACTACCATAGGCAGGCAGAGCGCCTGCTCGACGGCGCGATCGATCGCTGCTGCGATTTTTCGGATCGCTACTGCGGCATTCTCACCCATTGCACTGCCAGCTATCACGACGACGGCGCAGGCAGGCATACCAACATCGTTTATGGCGACTACTTCCTGATGGAAGCGCTTTGTAAACTGAATAAAAAGGATCCCATGCTCTGGCTGTAAGAAAACGAAGGAGGTCTGGAACATGTACGAAATCAAAAACGGTGTGCTCTACAAGGATGGAAAGGCTCAGATGTGTCTGGGTCTGTCCTATTATCCCTCTTATCATCCGCTCAAGTTCCCTGTCAAGGCTGAGGACGACCGCATCGGCGGGCTGAAGCAGGATATTCACGACATGGCGGAAGCAGGATTCAATCTGGTCCGCTTTGCCGCGCTGGGCGATCTCAAGCGCGTAGGCCCGGGCCCGGAAGGCATCGAGGTCAGCTTCCCGCTGATTGACGAGTGCATGAAGGCCACCGAAGAGGCGGACATCGCTGCGCAGGTTCGTCTGCAGGGCTACACCCTCAATGTTTCTGGTCATGAAGGCGAGGGCATGATCACCAGCGAAGGCCGCGAACTGGGCATGTATGAGTGCTTCCTGCGCGCCTCTCTCAACCACGAAGGCATCGTCGAGGACACGGCTGACTGTACGGCTGCTTCTGCCAAGCATTTCATGTCCTTCCCGTCTCTGGTCAGCTATCAGATTTTCAATGAGCCGGCCTATCACTGGGGCGTGGACTACAACCCGCATTCCATCGCTGCCTACCGTAAGTGGCTGGTGGCCAAGGGCATCAAGACCGAGGAAGAGGCCCGCGAGCTGGAGCCTCCGCGCAAGCGTCCGAATATCACGCTGGATCCCAAGGGCGGCGAGAGCGACGATCATACCGAATGGATGAACTGGCGTCTGTTCCACTATGAACGCCTCAACGAATATCTGGTGCAGATGGATCAGGTGGCGCGCAAGGTCAATCCCAATGTGGAGAACATGACCTGTCACATGCCCTGTCCTCTGACACCGGATACGATGATGCTTGGCGAGGACTATTACCGCACGGCCGAAGGTATGGAGATTCTTGCGATCACGCACTACATCCCCAGCTTTGGCGAGCAGTTCTACGAGGCAACCGAGGTGCTCGACGCCACTGAAAGTGCGGCAGCTGTTTACGGCAAGCATGCATGGCTTCTGGAGTATAACGCCCGCACCAATATGCCCGGCAACGAATGGGATCGTGAGACCTATGCCGCCATCGGCGCAGGCATGAAGGGCATCATGTATTATCAGTGGCGTGCCGACTACCCCTTCCCGGACGGCCCGGAACCCGACGAGTTCGGCATCCTCTTCAATGACCGCAGCAAGACGGCAGCCTACCATCATGCGGTCAAGATGAACCGTCTGATCAATGAAAAGCTCAGTGAAACCATCGCTCTGTCTGAAAAGTACCGTGCAGGCGTGGCGGTTCTCTACTCCGAAAAGGCCAATGCGCTGTGCGATGCGCTGGAAGGCAGCAACCGCCGCATTTCCCTTGGCATGAAGTATGCCTATCGTGATCTGCGCAAAGCTGGCGTTCCGGTGGAATTTGTGCGTGCCTGCGATCTGGAAAAGAACCTGCTGGGCGTGAAGCTGGTTGTGCTGCCCGCGGCGATCAAGTATTATCCGCAGGAGGAACTGGATCAGCTGAATGCGTTTGTGAATGCCGGCGGCGTGCTGATGGAGTGCATGGAGAGCGGCGGATTCGCGCCTGTGAATCTGGACGGCTCCAACATGCGCCTGATGGAGGTGCCCGACGGAAACGGCGGCTATCACTACGGCTTGTACCCGGTCAAGTCCCGCGGTCTGCATGGCTATCTGCAGGAGCACCTGCTGGCTGATGAACTGCTGGAGCGCGCAGGCATCCGCCCGGTATTCGAGGTGGATGCCAAGCGTCTGGACGTGCGCGTGCTCGTAGGCGAAGGCTATCATCTGGCCTGCCTGACCAACATTGACACGCAGGAGCGTCCTGTTCCCGCCGGAAAGATTCTCTCCCTGCGCTGCGGTGCGGAAGGCGCGAAGAAGGTCACCTTCTACACGCCTGACGAGGAACTCGAACTGGCCTTTGAAAAGAAGGACGGCGCGCTGGAAATCACGCTGCCTGAAATCAAGCTGGGCGGATTTATTCGCATTGAGGAGTAACTGTTTGGAAAAGATACTTGACGAATAAGCGTCAAACTCTTATAATACAAACGAACTGAACACACCGCTAGGGGCGCAGAAATGCTGAGATGGTCTGCCTGAGACCTGTCCCTTTGAACCTGATGTAGTCAATCCTACCGTAGGGAAGCGAAAATAAGTCAAGCTGACGCCATAGGCGTTTTGTTGATACCGCTGTCCGTACGGACGGCGGTATTTTTGATTGCGCGGTGCGTGCGTTCGAATTACATAAGGGAGGGATTTCTCCATGGCATTCAAATTCGAAGACGTTACCGCAACCGGATGGATTCTGCTGGCTGTACTTGTGGCCGCGGGTGTGGCGCTGCTGATGATTGCGCGCAACAGGCAGAAGTGGACGCCGCAGATGATGGCCAATGCAGCCATCTGCATGGCGCTGAGCTTTGTGCTCAGCTACATCCGCTTGTTCAAACTGCCTCAGGGCGGCTCGGTGACCGCTGCGTCGCTGCTGCCCATCGCGGCGTTTGCCTTCTATCATGGCACGGTTCCGGGTCTGGTGGTCGGCATCGCGTATGGATTCCTGCAGATGATTCAGGACCCGTGGATTGTTGGCGCTGTACAGGCGGCGCTGGATTATCCGCTGGCTTTCGGCTGCATCGCCTTTGCGGGCGTGGCCGGACAGCTGGCGCGAAAGACCCGGATCAACGATCTGGTCTGCTGGATCGGCGGCGTGGCGGCGGTTGGCCTTGGACGCTTTATCTGCCATGTGCTCAGCGGTGTGGTGTTCTTCGCTGAGTACGCCGAAGGTTCCGGCCTGTCTCCGCTGGTATATTCGCTGAGCTATAACTCCTTCGTGTTTGTGGATCTGGCTATCTGCCTGCTGGTGGTTGCCTTCCCGCAGGTGCGCAAGGCTCTGAGCCGCATGAATACAAAACATTGAATCTGAAAAAACCTCCTGCAGCTTTCAGGCAGCTGCAGGAGGTTTTGCTGTATGTCAGATATCCATGAACTGACGGAATTCGCGCATGATGCCGATGCCGTCGGGATAGTGCGCCGCGAACTGCGGAACCGCATGGCTGGGGAAGCTGTTGCCCTCGATGAAAACGGGGCCCTTCTCGGTGATGGCCACGTCCCATGCCACAAAGCGCATCTGCGGAACCTTCTGGGAGGCAGCGATGCACATTGCCTTGGCTTCTTCAAAGAAGGGAACCTCGAAGCCGATGATCGGCGTTCCGGTCATGGGATGATGGGTGAAGGTTTCGCCCTTCTTGTCCGCGCCTACGGTGAGCAGCTTGCCGCTCTTGAGATCCACACGCGCGGCCATTCCGCCCTGATCCACATTATCCATCACGTTGCCGTTGCCAATGCGCAGGAAGGCGTACACGATTCCCTGCTTCTTGTCGCCCAAAAGGGTGGCAATGCGAATGGTGTTGACGGAGGTGGGACACATCTCGGACATACGCGGGTGCTGAATCACTCGCTCCTCAATGATGCCGATCTGCTTGTCGAGAAGCTCCTTGAGAAATTCCGTCTCGCGTCCATTCCAGTGTTCGGCGGTAAAACGCTCAATGCCCACGCCGCTGGAGCCCTCCAGAGGTTTGGCAATGATATCCGGGTGCGCGCTCAGGAATTCGGTCAACGCTTCAGGCGTGGTTTCAGCGCTGATTTTCATCCATCCGCGGCCCACTTCATCCTTGAACAGCTCGTTGAAGGTGGCTTTGTCGTCAAACAGATACCAGTACGCCTTGTCGTTCATACGGCGGACAATGGTGTTGCTCAACCCGCGTGTGATCTGCGTCTTGCGCTGCGCATCGTTGAGCCGGTACATCTGCGCGATTTTGTAATCCACATAGCCGGCATTGTATTTGATGGCGCAGTACAGCATGTCGCACAGAAGCCACGGGCGGCTCTTGCCGCTGCGCTCCTTCAAAAGACCGGTTGTCTTCCACATGGCTTTCCAGTCCATACGGACAAGTCTTTTGAAGAAGAAAGAGAGTCGGGACATGGAATTCCCTCCTTATTATACGTTGAAGCGGAACAGGACGATGTCGCCGTCCTTCATCACATATTCCTTGCCCTCGCTGCGCACAAGACCCTTGTCGCGGCAGGCAGTCATGGAGCCGAGCTCCACCAGATCATCATATGCAACCACTTCGGCACGGATAAAGCCGCGTTCAAAGTCGGTATGAATCTTGCCGGCAGCCTGAGGCGCCTTGGTGCCGCGGGTGATGGTCCAGGCACGGCATTCGTCAGAACCGGAAGTCAGGAAGGAAATCAGACCCAGCAGGCTGTAGCAGGCGGTAATCAGACGATCCAGACCGCTCTGGCCCAGACCAAGCTCGCTGAGGAACTCCTGCTTTTCTTCGGCGTCCATCTGGGCGATTTCCTCTTCGATCTGCGCACTTACAGTGAATACCTGCGAACCCTCGCTGTCGGCAATCTCACGAACGGCCTTTACATAAGGAAGCTCGTCCATGTCAGGGCCGATATCGCTGTCGGCAATGTTGGCCGCATAGATCACGGGCTTGTCGGTCAGCAGGAACCAGCCCTTGACGATTTCCTTTTCGGCTTCGGACATATCGAAGGTACGGGCGGGCTTGCCGCTCTCCAGATGGGCCTTCAGACGCTGACCGAGTTCGGCCTCGACAGCATTCTTCTTGTCGCCGCCCTTGAACAGCTGCATCGCCTTGGCAGCGCGGCGCTCCACGGTTTCCAGATCGGCAAAGATCAGCTCAAGCTGGATGACGTCGATGTCGCGGGCAGGATCAATGGAACCATCTACGTGGATGATGTTCTCGTCCTCGAAGCAGCGCACCACATGAACGATGGCATCAACCTCGCGGATATGAGAAAGGAACTTGTTGCCCAGACCTTCACCGCGGCTGGCACCCTTGACCAGACCGGCAATGTCTACAAATTCAACAGTAGCCGGAGTGACCTTCTTGGGCTGATACATTTCAGCCAGGACATCCAGGCGGGAGTCAGGAACGGGAACGATGCCCGTATTGGGCTCGATGGTGCAGAAGGGATAATTGGCAGCCTGCGCGCCGGCACGGGTGATGGCGTTGAACAGGGTGCTCTTGCCTACATTGGGAAGACCTACGATACCAAGCTTCAAAGCAAACACTTCCTCAGTACAAACTACTTCATTATATAGTATAGCCTGAAATGCAGAAAAAAGCAATTTGGTTTGAAGAAAAGAAACAAGCATATTTGGGTCATTGGTTTCTAGATCGAACAGTCGAAGAAAAAGACATGCGGAATGTTCGGAATAATACATGTCTCTGAAAAGTCTTATGATACTTAAAGTTCGGGAAATACAAAAAGTCAAAAAATTTTTCAAAAAAATCGAAAAAAGGTGTTGACACCCTAAGGGAACTGTGCTAATATGTACAAGCTCGCTCGCGAGCAACGAATCTTGAAAACGATACAGAATAAAAGAAACGCAAACGACAGTCAATAAACTTGAGTTAAATGCTACTCGATAAGAGGAGCTTAACGGATTAAACATAAGAGTTTGATCCTGG
>JAGBBE010000084.1 GCA_017938645.1 Clostridia bacterium | reverse complement strand
CACAAACTTCTCGTTGGTGATGGGATCCAGATACTCCATGCCCTTGCCGGAATGGTTCTGATGCTGGGTCAGGTCGTAATCGGTGCGGTCAGCCACGCCCCACAGTTCGCCCCAGCCGAAGGGGAACAGGAACTCGAAGTCGGTCGTGGCCTTGGAATAGAAGGCCAGCTTCTCGGGCTCGTGATCGCGGAGCCTGAGGCTCTCCTCTTTGATACCGAGGCTCAGCAGCCATTCCTTGCAGAAGGAACGCCAGTAGTTGAACCACTCGAGGTCCTCGCCGGGCTTGCAGAAGAATTCCAGCTCCATCTGCTCGAATTCACGCACGCGGAAGATGAAGTTGCCGGGGGTGATTTCGTTGCGGAAGGATTTGCCGATCTGTGCGATGCCGGCGGGCAGCTTCTTGCGGGTGGCGCGCATGACGTTCTGGAAGTTGACGAAAATGCCCTGCGCGGTTTCGGGACGCAGATAGATCTCGTTGGTGGAATTTTCGGTGACGCCGGCATGGGTCTTGAACATCAGGTTGAACTGACGGATGCCGGTGAAATCCTTCTTGCCGCAGGTGGGGCAGACGATGTCATGCTCGTTGATATAGGTTTCCAGCTCTTCGTTGGTCCAGCCGTCGCCGGTTTCTTCGCCATTGGTGAAGTCCTCGATGAGCTTGTCGGCGCGGAAGCGGGCCTTGCAGGCCTTGCAGTCCATGAGCGGATCATTGAAGCCGCCCACATGGCCGGAGGCGACCCACACTTCGCGGTTCATCAGGATGGCGGCGTCCAGGCCCACGTTGTACTTGCACTCCTGAACGAACTTCTGCCACCAGGCCTTCTTGACATTGTTCTTGAATTCTACGCCCAGCGGGCCGTAGTCCCAGCTGTTGGCGAGGCCGCCGTAAATTTCACTGCCGGGATAGATAAAGCCGCGGCCCTTGCAGAGCGCGACGAGCTTGTCCATGGTCAAAGCTGCCATCGGAAAACGTCTCCCCTCATTAAGTAGGTAAAATTACCTTCTAATGATAGCCGCGAGGCGGATTTTTGTCAAGCTCTGTGCATTTTTACATTCCCGACATAAATTGAAGCGCTTCGCCCGCTTCCATCGGAAAATAAACTGTGCTATAATAAGCTGTTGCTTTTTATGCGCATTGCGAAGGAGGCGTTTTTTTACCATGCAGTCCATCATTCTGGCGTCACAGTCTCCGAGGCGGAAGGAGCTGCTTTCGCTCTACGGCCTGCCCTTTGTGGTGGATCCTTCGCAGGCGGATGAGGAGCATGCAACCGGAACCGGCGCCGAGCGCGTAAAGAAGCTGGCGCAGGACAAATGCCGCGAGGTGGCGCAGCGTCACCCGGGCGAAATGGTGCTCGCGGCGGACACGCTGGTGTGCGTCGGGGACGAAATTCTGGGAAAGCCTAAGGACGAGGCGGACGCCTGCCGCATGCTCAGGCTGCTGAGCGGCAATGCGCATCAGGTGCACACAGGCATGTGCCTGCTTCTGCCCGATGGAAGGGAAATGCTTGGCGTGGACACAGCGCAGGTGCACTTCATGCCGCTGTCTGACGAAATGATCTCCCGCTACGTTTCCACCGGCGAACCCATGGACAAGGCCGGCGCCTATGCCATTCAGGGGATGGCCGGTGTATTCATCACGCATATCGAGGGCAGCCCGTCCAACGTCATCGGTCTGCCGCTGGGCCTTCTGACGCAGTTTTTCATGGAGGCCGGAGTGGAGTTCTTTCCGCCCAAGCCCTGAACTTTTTTGAACAAATGCAGAAACGGATGTGGATTTTGAATGGGTTTTGTTGCGCCTGACCTGGGCTTTGATCTGGGCACAAGCAATACGCTGGTATATGTAAAGCACAAGGGCGTCGTGGTCAGCGAGCCCACCATCGTCGTGGTGGATTCCACCAACGAGCGCCGCGTGCGCGCCGTGGGCAACGACGCGCGCATCATGCTGGGACGCACCACCGAGGGCGTCACGGCCGTCAAGCCCATGCACGAGGGCGTCATCACGGATTTTGATATCACCAAGATCCTGATTGAATATTTCAAGCGCAAGGCCATCGGTTCCAGCCACCTGGTTGGACCGCGGGTGTTTTTGAGCTACCCCTGCTCTCTTTCCTCCATCGAGCGCCGCGCCGTGAGCGAGGCTGCGCAGGCCGCGCGCTGCCGCAAGGTGTACATGGTGGAAAAGCCCTTCCTGGCCGCGCTTGGCAGCGGTCTGCCGGTGTTTGAAGCCAACGGATGCATGGTGGTGGACGTCGGCGGCGGCACGACCGACGTAGCGGTATTGTCCCTTGGAGGCACGGTGATCAGCCATTCCATCCGTGTCGGCGGCGCCAAGCTGGACGAGGCCATCATCAACTTCATTCAGCGAGAGTTCAACATTTTGATCGGCGACCGCACTGCCGAAGAGGTCAAGCTGGATCTGAGCGCCGCCCTGCCTCTTCGCGAGGAACGCCGCGCGCGCATTCGTGGCCGCGACATGGTCACCAATCTGCCCCAGACCACCGAGATCACCTCCACCCAGATCTACGAGGCCATTCATGAGCCCTGTCTGGCGATTCTGGGCGCGATCAAATGGGTGCTGGAGCGCACGCCTCCGGAACTGGCCGCCGACATCATGCACAACGGCATCTATCTCACCGGCGGCGGAAGCCTGCTGTACGGTCTGGATCAGCTGATCGCCAGCGAGCTGGGCATTCCGGTGCTTCTCTCCAAACAGCCCATGGAATGCGCGGCGCAGGGCCTTGGCAACATCATTGAAAACTTTGACATGCTGCAGCAGCTCAAGCGTGCCAGCTTCCTCAACGAGTTCTGATTTCACGGAGGACGTCCATGAAGCTGAAAAAACCCAGAAAAGAGCGAAAGCGCTCCTCGGAAAGCCGGCTGGGCCGGGGTCTGAAGCGCGTTGTGATCGTTTTGATCGTGCTGGTGCTCATGGCACTGGCCGGATTGCATCTGCTCTATCTCATCACCGGAAATGAGCTGACGGCCATTCCGGAAAATCAGGTGGCCAATGCCATCACGCCCATCCAGAGCGGCTTTTCCTCCGTGGTGGACTGGGTGGTGGATTATCTCTACAAGCTCAAGCTCCGCTCCCGTATCGAGCTGGAGTACAACAACCTCAAGCAGGAAAACGAACAGCTGGTGTACGAAGCCATGCTGGTGGAGGAACTGCAGCAGAAACTGAGCGTGTATGAGAACCTCTACGACGAGATCTCCGTAAACGAGAGCATGAACCCGCTGGTCGCCACCGTGATCGGGCGCGAAAGCGGCAACTACTTCTCGGTTTTCACCATCAACAAGGGCCTTAACGACGGCGTGCAGGACTACATGGCCGTCACCATGGACGGCGCGCTGGTGGGCTACACCTATAACGTGACCGACAACAAGGCCACCGTCAGAACCATCATCGACAGCGAGGCCTCCATTGCGGGTCTGGTTTCGTCCTCCCGCGATCAGGGCACCATCCGCGGCACCCTCGGCGTGGACGGTACGGCGCTTTGCCGCATGTACTACCTGCCCGAGGACACCCTGCCCCGTCCCGGCGACCTGGTGGTCACCAGCGGCGTCGGCATGTCCTTCCCCAAGGGTATCCCGATCGGCAACGTGCGCGAAAGTACGCGCGGCATGGAAAGCAACAAGCAGTTCGTGGTCGTCGAACCGCAGGCCGACTTCCAGCACATCGAATACGTGATTGTTCTTCGCTATCAGCCTGAGGCCGGAGCCGTTGAACAGCGCGTGGATCAGGATGATCTGACCATCACGCCGCTGGATACGCCTCAGCCCATCCCCACCATCCAGATCGGCAATGACTTCTTCCAGCTTGCGCCCACGCCTGAACCCACCGTCGAGCCCGCGCCCACGGTGATCGTCGGCGAGGATGGCACGGAGATTGTCGTAACGCCCGCGCCTACCCGCGACGCAGACGCCAGCTATGAGTACCAGCTTCCCACCGGCGGCGACGATGATCAGCCTGCCTACGGCTTCACCCTGCCGCCCACGGCCACTCCCTCTCCCACCCCGGCTCCGCTTGATCTGACGGTGGAGGAGGACTGACCGCCATGAAAAAACTGCTGAAGGTGTCGATTCTGACACTTCTGTCCTACCTCTTGCAGGCCACTGTGGCCCACCACATCGCCATCGGCGGTGTTGCGCCGAACATCGCGTTCGCGCTCATCGCCGTGGCGACGGTGGCCTTTGGCCGAAAATACGCCTTCGCCATGTCCATGACCGTGGGCTATCTGCTGGAAATCATGCTTCCCGCGCTGGACTACATCAGCCTGATCGCCTACCCGGTGTGCGCAATGCTGGGCGCGCTGTGCTTTTCGGATAAGAGCGAGCGAAAGCTCGAGGAGGAGCGCACGCAGGGAAAGCGCCGCGAACAGTGGAATCCTCACATCCGCACGCCGCTGTGCGCAGGTCTGAGCACGCTCGTTTTCGAGGCCGTCAACCTGTTCTATACCTTTTTGAGCGGCGTCAGGCTGGATGCTGCCCACTGGGGCCGCGCTGTCTTTGACGTGGTCTACACCATGGCGCTGGCCGGACTTTTCCAGTATCCTTTGCGCAAGTGGCTTGGCGTGTACAGGCTGCCCAAAGCGCGCTGATTTTTCCTTTTTTACACCCCTGCGCACTTTTTTCCAGGAGGTGACTCTATTTTGAGACTGCGCAATTCATCGCAGACCCCGTCCTACAACCCCGGACGGCGGTATCTGCTGTTTGTGGCGATTCTTTTGGTCATGTTCGGCTATCTGCTCAGCGGTGTTTTCCGCCTGCAGCTGCTTTCCAGCGAGGAATATGCCGACGATGCCGAAACCCGCCGCACAAAAACCATCACCCTGCGCGGCAGCCGCGGCATGATTACCGACTCCGAGGCCGTGATTCTCGCCCGCGATGAGGATATCTACAACGTTACGTTCTATCGAGACGCCAGCCAGAACAGCAAAGCCGCCTACCGCGACCTTTCCGACTCCATCCGCCGCACCATTGAGATCATCGAAAACGGCGGAAATGAGCTGGAGGTTTCCTTTGTCATCCGCCGCGAACAGCCCCAGAAGAAGACGCTGGAGGACGGCACGGAAATCGAGATTCCCATTGCCAATCCCCAGTGGGAGTTCAACTTCGGCTCCGGTGTGAGCGAGGCGGTTTTGCAGACGCGCGAATCCCAGTGGCGAAGCAACCACTATCTGGGAGCGACCAGCTATCCGACCGCTGAAAGCTGCATCACGCGCCTTAAGTCCCGCTACCGCATCGTCAACTCTCAGGCTGAGGAAGATGCGCTCAGGGAAGCAGAGGCCGACCGTTTTTCGGACTGCATCATCGTGGATGAGGACACCATGCTCAAGATCATGGCCGTTTACTCCGAGATGCAGATGAACCTCTACAACTCCCAGCCCATTGTCATCGCCGAGGACGTCCCCTACGAAACCGTCATCCAGATTGAAACCCAGTCCATGACGCTGCCCGGCATGGAAATTGCCATGGGCACCAAGCGCATCTATCCGCGCGGCACGCTGGGCGCGCAGGTCATCGGCTACATGGGCGCCATTCCCTCCACCGCCAAGTGGCTGGAACTGCAGGAAAAGGGCTATAAGTATTCCGACACCATCGGCGTGGACGGCATTGAAGCCTCCATGGAGGACTGGCTGACGCAGAACAGCGACCTCCGTCAGGGCTATCGCGTGGTCGAACGCGACTCCGTGGGCAAGATCACCCGCGAACTGAGCTACACCGAGCCCGAGGACGGCAACAACGTCAAGCTCACCATCAAAGCCAGCTATCAGCAGCAGGCCGAACGCGCGCTGGCCAGCAACGTGGCCGATACGCGCAATGTTCAGGAAGGCAAGCTGATGGACCAGACGTGGCTGGAAAACAACAAGGCCGACATCGAAAACCGAAACTGGGAAAAGTATCCCCTGTCGCTGGCCACACGAGCGGCCATGATGGTGGTGGACATGGAAGGCCGCGTGCTGGCCATGGCCAACTACCCCACCTTTGACTTGAATGCCATGGTGGAAGGCGGTCCCGAGCGTACTGCCATCCTCTCCGACACGCGCAACGTGCTGATGAATTACAACATCCACGCGCGCGGCACCCCCGGCTCTATTTTCAAAATGGTTTCGTCTCTGGGTGCGCTGATCGAAGGCGAGCTCTACACCAACGAGACCATTTCCGACGGCGGCCGCTTCATGCTGGTCACCTCCGTGGAGGAGCAGGCGCCTAAGTGCTGGGTTTCCGAAAGCCAGCGCTACACGCATCAGAATCAGACCATCATTCAAGGTCTGCAAAACAGCTGCAACTACTTCTTCTACACCCTTGGCTACCGTCTGGGCGAGACTCGCATGTACCAGTATGCCAGCGAATTCGGCCTCACCAGCAAAACCGGCGTCGATCTGCCCGGCGAGGAGCGAAGCGTGGTCGGCTGTCAGACAAGCCTCTACGATCCCGACAAGGCCATGGACGAGGCCTCGCAGGACACGGCCGTTCCCATCATCGTTTTCAACTCGCTCAAGAAGCATCTGCGCAATCAGGGTGCGAGCCGCAACATCACCTACGACGACGAGCGCCTCAACAAGTGCGTCAAACGCCTGATGGACATGGCCGTCAACACCGACCAGGGTTCCAACGGCGAACTGTGGCTGCGCCAGATGCGTCCCATCCTGATGGAAGAGCTCAACATGACCCGCGACATGGTCTACACACAGGCCATCATCGGCGATACATTCAACTACCTCAACGATATCAAGTGGGGCGCATCGCAGACGGTACAGGTCGCCATCGGCCAGTCCATCACCGTGGTCACGCCCGCTGCCGTCAGCCGCTATGTTGCGGCGCTGGGCAACGGCGGCAAGGTCTACAACCTCATGATTGTGGACTCCATCACCTCGCCCGAGGGCGATATCGTAAGCCAGCGCACGCCCAGCCTGATGAACGAATTTGAAAATTCTGAGGAATACCTCGCCTACATTCTCAAAGGCATGGAAGGCGTAGTTGACGAAAGCGGTACCGCAGGTAAGTACTTCCGCAGCTGGAAGTACCGGGACCGCGTATGCGCGAAAACAGGAACCGCCGAGGTTACCACCATCGACCTTGAAAACAACTCGTGGTTCGTTATGCTTGCGCCCTATTCTTCCGAGCTTGTCAATGGTGTTCCCGTCGTGACCGAAGCGCCGGAAATCGCCGTGGTCGTCTTCATTCCCAGCGGCTTCAGCGGCGGTCAGGGCGCGGTGGCCGCACGCGACTTTGTGGAATGGTATCTGGATCAGAAGACGCTTCGCAACGAAAACAGCATCTTCCCCAGCGGCAACCAGCTGGCGCCGTAAAGCGCCGAAAAAGCTCGCTTTGCGATCTTTTACTTCAATTCAAAGGAGGCTGCGCACATGAGCCAGTCATGGATGATCATTTCCGGCAAAGGCGGCGTGGGCAAGTCCATGGTGACCTCTTCGCTTTCCCTGGCTCTGGCCAAGCGCGGCATGACATGCTGCTGCGTGGATGCGGACATGGGTCTGCGCAGTCTGGACATGCTCTTCAACATGCACAACAAGGTGGTCTACGACGCACTGGACGTGGCGCGCAAGGACTGCAAGGTCAAATACGCGCTGATTCCGCACACGATGAGCGAGAATCTGTCGCTGCTTCCGGCGTCCCAGCTGGGCGACGTGAGCGACATGAGCTCCTCCGACATGGAGCGCATTGTGCGCAAGATCAAAAAGCGCGCAGGATATGTGTTTTTGGATGCGCCTGCCGGTATCGGCAAGGGGGTTAAAAACCTGCTGTCCTCCGTGGATCACAGCATTCTGGTCACCACCGCCGACGACGTGGCCATCCGCGACGCTGAGCGTGTGATCTCGCTTCTGGAGGAGGCCGGAAAGGAACGCCCGCTGCTCATCGTTAACCGCATCATTCCCGAAATGGTCGCAAGCGGCGAGATGTACAGTCCTCAGACGGTTGCGACCACACTGGATGTGCCGCTTCTGGGCTATGTGCCGGATGACCGGGCTGTGATTGCCGCGATCAACCGCCATGAGAGCTTCCTCATGCATGAAGGTCCCGCGCAGGCCGCCATCGAACGCATTGCCCAGCGCTTCCTGGGCGAGCATGTTCCCATGCCCTCTTTTTCCGCCAAAAAGCGCGGCTTCTTCTTCTGGCGCAAGAAGGAGAACCCGCTGTCCCTGTAACACGGAGGTACCCTGCCTATGATGGTTAATGAATCGCGGCATTCCCGCGCTCATTTCGACATGCCGCTGGTGCTGATGGTCTTTGCCATGGCCGCATTCGGCGTTCTGAGCGTGTCCGTGGCCACCTTCAGCACCTCGTCCTCTGCCGAGGACACCATCTTCAACTACATCGTTTCCTCGCACTACGGCATGCGTCAGGCGATCTTCCTGATGGTCTCCCCCGTGATCATCGGCGTAATCACCTACTTTCCTTACGAGTTCATCCGCCGCCGCTCGATGCTGTTTTACTACCTGGCCTGCGGCCTTCTGGCTGTGACGCTGATCACCAACCAGGCACAGGGCGTTAAGGCGTGGACGGACGTCATCTGGGGCTACACGATTCAGCCGTCTGAGTTCGTCAAACTGGCGTGTATCATCGTAGTAGCCAAATATCTGGAAACGGAAACCAACCCGCTGGGCAATCTGCAAAGCTGGATTCGTCTTGGCATTCTCATGGGCATTCCCGCCATGCTCACGCTTTTGCAGGGTGAGATGGGCTCGGTTCTGGTTATGATCTTCGTCTTCGGCATCATGCTGTATTTCGGCGGCGTAAAGCTGCGGATTCTGGTAAGCATCATTGCTGTGGGCGTCATCGCCATTGCCGCGCTCTACGGCTACATGGTTGCCAGCGGCTCGGACAACTACCGTCTGATCCGCATTCTCAGCTTCGTCAATCCCGCGCTGGTGGATGAATCCGCCACCTATCAGGTGAACAACTCCAAAATCGCCATCGGCTCCGGCGGTCTCTACGGACGCGGCACCTTTGTGCAGGGCGCATTCAGCCAGCTGGACTATGTGCCTGAGGACTGGACGGACTTCATCTTCTCCACCATTGGAGAGGCCTTCGGCTTCATCGGCTGCGCAGCGGTGATTCTGGGCTATCTGCTGATTCTGCTACGCATGCTGCATCTGGCGCGCTACACGCTGGACCGCTTCGGCCAGATGGTGATCATCGGCGTTATGGCGATGATGCTGTTCCATGTCTTTGAAAACGTAGGCATGACCACGGGTCTGATGCCGGTTACGGGTATCCCGCTGCCCTTCCTCAGCTACGGCGGCAGCAACATGGTAACCAACATGGCTGGCATCGGACTGGTTCTCAACGCAACCAAAAACCGCAGCGTCACCACCATGCCCAGCCGCGCTCCGCAAACCCGCAGCGTACGCAAGTGGTCGCTGCGCTAAGAATGTGCCAAACGAACCGTTTTCCTGCGATAATTTTTTGACTTTATGCCATCAAAAATGATATAATAAACCAAATGTCCCGGAATCCTCCGGGTACAACATCACGCAAGGGAGGAACCAACTTGGATATCCTGGCCATCCTCAAGGAGCTGTTTAGCGGAGTGCTCTACCTGTTCTCTGCAAACGGCGTCAAGACTCTCGCCATGTTCATCATCGCTGGCGTACTGATCTATCTTGCCATTAAGAAGGACTACGAACCCGCTCTGTTGCTGCCCATCGGCTTCGGCGCCATTCTGGCCAATCTGCCCCCTGTCATCGACGCCGCCACCGGCGCTGCTGCTGCCAGCGCTCTGGGTGAGCACGGCTTCCTGACGGTGCTGTTCAACGCCGGCATTGCCAACGAGCTGTTCCCCATCCTGATCTTCATCGGCGTAGGCGCCATGATCGACTTCTCGCCCCTGCTGAAGGATCCCAGCATGATCTTCTTCGGCGCGGCTGCGCAGTTCGGCATCTTCGCCACCTTCCTCGTATCCCTGATCCTGATCCCCATCGTCCTGCCTGCCACCGCCGGCGACAGCAGCCTGATCCTGCGTCTGGCTTCCGCCATCGGCATCATCGGCGCGGCCGACGGCCCCACCACCCTGTACGTGGCCAACCACTTTGACCTCAAGGACTACATGGCTCCCATCAGCGTTGCTGCCTACAGCTACATGTCGCTGGTGCCCGTCATCCAGCCCCCGGTCATCAAGGCGCTCACCTCCAAGAAGGAGCGCATGATCCGCATGGATTACAACGAGGAGCGCGCTTCCAAGCTGGCTCTCATCCTCTTCCCCATCATCGTTACTGCTGTTGCCGGTATCATCGTGCCCATGAGCGCGCCCCTGGTTGGCTCCCTCATGTTCGGCAACCTCATCCGCGAGTGCGGCGTGCTGGAGCGTCTGAGCAAGACCGCCCAGAACGAGCTGGCCAACCTGGTGACCATCCTGCTGGGCATCACCATCGGCGGCACCATGATTGCTGAAAACTTCCTCCGTCTGGACACCCTGCTCATCATGGCTCTGGGCCTGTTCGCCTTCGTGTTCGACACCGCCGGCGGCGTGCTGTTTGCCAAGTGCCTCAACATCTTCCGCAAGAAGAAGATCAACCCCATGGTCGGCGCTGCCGGTATCTCCGCGTTCCCCATGAGCGCCCGCGTGATCCAGAAGCTGGCCAAGGAAGACGATCCCTACAACTTCATCCTCATGCAGTCCATCAGCGCCAACGTTTCCGGTCAGCTCGGCTCCATCGTGGCCGGCGGCATGGTCATCACGCTGGTCAGCATGATGCTGGGCGGCATCTGGTAATCTGTACATTGTGAAGGAGTAGATAAACATGATGAAATGGTTTTCCGCGCTGAGCGAAGCCGCCGTGGAAGCGGTTGAAACGATCGCTGCCGAGCCCGTGGCTGAAGCTGTGGCTCAGACCGCCAACTCCGCGCTGGTCAATCTGCCCCTGTTCACCAAGGGTCTGCTGACCACCGTAATGGGCCTGCTGGGCGTATTCCTGGTTCTGACGCTGTTCTTCGTTACCATCAAGCTGATGCAGAAGATCGGTGTGAAAAAGTAATTTTCGGAGGCAAAACATGTACACACAGGAAGATTGGACTGATATCAACAAAATGCTCAAAAAGCGCTGGGCGGCCACAGCCATTCCTGCGGCGCTGGTGCTGATTGCTGCCATTGTTGTATTTGTGGTCGGCAGGATTCACCGCAGCGCCAGCATGTGGATGCTCACGTCCGTGCTGACTATTCTGGGCGGCGGCTACTTCCTGTTCTTCTATGGTGTGTCCGTACGCCCTGCGAGGATTTACCGCCGGCATCTGTCTTTCATGATGCATGGCCGCAAGCGCGTCACCACCGGCGTGTTCAAGTCCTTCTCAGAGGACGTATGTGACCGCGAAGGACTTGAGTGCTACGCGATGATGGTGAACATCGGTGAAAAAGATGATCCCGAGGACGACCGGCTGTTCTACTATGACGCCTACAAGCCTCACCCCGCTTTCGAACTGGGCGAACGCATTACGGTGGAAAGCAACGACAAGATGGTCTCCTCCATCAAACCGGCCTGAATCAACTGCCAGGAGGCGCATGTGCAATGCACATGCGCCTCTTTTAATATCTATTATGGATAAATTTTTAACTTTTTAGACCAGAAAAGTACACTAAATGAACAATTTTGTTCCAGTGGTACAAGAAAATCCTGTCATAAATCGCTTGCGTAAATCGATTCGTTGTCGTATAATGATAAACAAAGAGTATCGTATGATCAATAAGGAGTGTTTGCTGATGAGGCCGTATTGCGAACTGCTTCGCGAACTCCGCGAAGGACGCGACCTGAAACAGTCCGATATCGCTTCGATTCTGGGAACCACCCAGCAGGTGTATTCCCGTTATGAAACGGGCGTGAACGAACTGCCCCTGCGCCATCTGGTAACTCTGTGCGGCTTCTACCACGTAAGTGCAGACTATCTGCTTGGCCTGAACAAGGAAGAGCGCTGATTCTGTCCTGAAGTATGCTTTCTTATCAGAAGGATTCTGTCCTTCTGATTTTTTATCCCATTTTTCATCACGGGGGCATCCAAATGACGCTGAAAACCATTCTTTTTGATTTGGACGGAACGCTGCTGCCCATGAATCAGGAAACCTTTGCCGAGGCTTATTTCGGCCTGATGGCAAAGAAGCTTGCACCGCATGGTTATGATCCCAGAGCGCTTGTTGCCGCCATCTGGAAGGGCACTGAGGTGATGGTTCGCAACAACGGCGCTCAGACCAACGAGCAGGCCTTCTGGCAGTATTTCTGCTCGGTGTTTGGTGAAGAGGCTATGAAGGACGAACCCATCTTCGACGACTACTATCACAACGAATTCCAGCAGGTTCGGAACGCCTGCGGTTTCGTGCCGGAAGCCGCGCAGATCATTGAAAAGTGCAAAGCGCTCGGGCTGCGCATCGTGCTTGCGACCAATCCGCTGTTCCCGGCAGTGGCCACACACAGCCGCATCCGCTGGGCAGGACTCAGGCTTGAGGATTTCGAGCTGGTGACAACCTACGAAAACGCCTGCTTTTGCAAGCCCAACCCGGCATACTATCAGGAAATCATCGATAAGCTGGAACTGAATCCCGCCGAATGCCTGATGGTGGGCAACGACGTCGGCGAGGACATGGTCGCTGAAAAGCTGGGTATGCGCGTATTTCTGCTCACAGACTGCCTGATCAACCGCAAGGGCGAGGACATCAGCCAGTATCCCAACGGAAGCTTTGCCGAGCTTGCCAACTACATTGAAGAACAGGCTCACTAACGATGAAAACGCCTCCTGCGCACAAGCAGAAGGCGTTTTATTTATCGGATCGTGTGTTGCGGATGCGCATCCGGGATCTCCACATAGGGATGTTCCACAAGGTAATTGAGGATCAGCTCGCTGACCTCGGTCTGGATTTCGCGCACGCGCGGACAGGTTAGATAGCATTCGAAATCGCCGGCGCCGGTCGCACGGTAATTGCACATGACCAGCGTGAGTTTTTCGTCCGCCTCAACGGACTTTCCGTTCCTCGTGAGAGAAACCACGCGCTCGCCCTCCGGTTTGGAGAGATCAAACACGTAATCGACGCCGCTGAAATAGTCGTAGTTGTAGTGCGCTTCCTTGGGACGCAGGAAGGACTGCGCGATGCGGATTTCTCCGTCCGCTCCAACGGCGAAGTAGCGCGCGCACTGCTCCAGCGCGGTTTTGAGCACGGCGCCAGTCACTTCAAACACCACCAGCGTGTTGGAATAGATGTAGCTTGCCACCACATCGCGCACGGTGACATCGCTGGCAAAGCCGCGCAGCTCATTGCCAAGCGCCGCGCAGGATACATCCGCGCCGCTGGCCCACAGCTGCACCGTGTTGAAGAAATCAGCAATCGCAGAGCCGTTCATGGCCATTGTGAGCTTATCCTCCGGCCAGATGTCGCGGCTCAGACGGCCTATGGGCTTGTCCAGCCATGCATTGACGTCGTTCCAGAGGGTTTCCTCCTTCTGCGTCAGCACGGCCTGATCCGGCACCCTGCACAGCTCGGAATGGAACGAACCGTCCTCATCCATTTCCACCCTGACATAGGCCGCGGCGTTGCAGGGCGTCTGCACGATGTGCGTTCCGTGCCAGCTCTGATTGACCATGGCGATGTGCTGATGACCCGTCAGCAGCAGGTCGATGTTCAGCGCCTCGCACAGGCGGCAGGCGATGTTTTCATTGGTCTGCGACAGCAGTCTGCCCGTGTCCAGATCGCGCTCCACGCCGCCATGATAGATGCCCACAATCACGTCAGCGTCCAGTTCGGCAACAGCCTTCTTCGCAGCCTCAAACGGATCGCTGATGGTGAGCCCGACCAGATTGTCAGGATTCTCCCACACATTCACCCAGTCGGTCACGATGCCCACCAGACCCACGCGCAGGCCGTTTCCCAGCGTATGAACCGCCGAGGGAACCACCGGCAGACGGTTCTCCTGATCCGCCACATTGGCGCACAGGCATTTGGCATTCAGCGTCTGAAGATGGCGGCGCAGGTATTCGGGGCCGTTGTTGAAGTCATGATTGCCCAGCGTCACGTAGTCGTATCCGCGATCGTTCATGGCCTGCGCCACGGGCAGCTCGCGGTCGTTCAGACGGCAGAAATACGTCATGGGCGAGCCCTGAATGGTATCGCCGCCGTCGATGACCAGCGTGTTTTCATCCTTGGGAAAGCGCATGGACAAGAGCCCCATATGCTGGGGCTCTTTGCTTGCAAAATTGTTGGGATACAGATAGCCGTGCGTATCCGAGGTAAAGTAAATCGTAAGCTTCGGCATACAATCAGCCTCTCGTCAGACGGTTGCGGATCTTGGTGGAGAAGAACTCGATGAACAGCATCAGCACCACCATGCCGCACAGGTACGCGCCAACCATGCTCCAGCGGCTGGAGTTGATGCACTGGATCAGCGCAGCGCCGATGCCGCCCGCGCCCACGATACCCAGCGTGGTAGCGTCCTTGACGTTGATGTCAAAGCGGTAGATCACAGTGGAGATAAAGTTGGGGATGATCTGCGGCAGGATGCCGTAGCGGATCTTCTGGAAGGTGGTGCAGCCGGAGGCGTCGAGGCTCTCCAGAATGCGGGTGTCGATGTCCTCAATGGCGGTGATGTACATCTTGGAAATCATGCCGATGGAGCACACCGACTGCGTAACCACGCCGCAGAATGCATTGGGGCCGGTCACGCGGATCCACACCAGCGCCCACACAAGGCTGGGAATGGTGCGGATGATCAGGATCACAGCATTGGCGATGAACGCCACCCACTTGGGCACGATCTTGTCGCTGGCAAGGAAGCTGAAGGGGATCGCCAGCACGCCGCCGATCAGGGTGCCGAGCACGGCGATGGCCACCGTCTGGAACAGCTGATAGGGCACACCCTCGTCGGTCAGGTTGAACAAAAGTTTGGTATCGGGGTGAAGCAGGCCGTTGCCGACGCCCTTGGCAACCTCAATGCCCTTGGTGGCAAAGCCCTCAAACTGCACCGTTGTGCCGCTCCAGCCAAGCAGGCTGAACACGATCAGGATAATCAGCGTGTACATCCACCACAGTCGCGGACGGGCTTCATAAGCCTCCTGAATCGTCATGGGACGATTCATCGTATTGGTTTTGGTCTTTCCCATCGTTCCCATTCCTCCTCAGCTCAGCTTCTTGCGCAGGTACTGGCTGGTGTTTTCAATGATGAATACCACCACAAACAGGGACAGGAGCACGATGCCCAGACCCTCGTAATCACGCCAGCCGATGCGCTCGTTGATCAGCAGTCCCAGACCGCCTGCGCCTACGTAGCCCAGAATGGCCGCGGCGCGGATGTTCATTTCGAGGCTGTAGAGGCAGTAGCTGAGATAGGTAGGCAGAATCTGCGGGAAGCAGGCCACACGGAAGGACTGAAATTTGTCGCCGCCGGCGGATTCCATGGCCTCAAAAGCGCCCATATCGATGGTTTCGATGGCCTCATACATCATCTTGGAGACTACGCCGAAGGTGAATACGGTGATGGCCACCGTGCCGGCAAACGTGCCCAGACCGAAGATCAGCGCCGCAAACTTGGCGATGACCAGCGTAGGCAGGGTGCGGATGATGTTGAGCAGGAAACGGCAGATGGAAACGACCCAGTTGTTCTTATTGATGTTGGTGGAGGCGACCACGGCAAAGGGCAGCGCAAGGGTCGCGCCCAGCACAGAACCCAGAATGGACATCTTGATGGTATCCAGCAGGGGGCCGATAACCTTGGGGAAGTACTCAAAATTGGGATGGAAGATGCGGTTGAGGATATAGGTGAACTGATGACCGCGGCGGATGATGATGCCGATATCAAAGCCGGTGAGCCGGACGGACGCCCACACCACCGCAATGATCACCGCAGCGATCAGCGGCGTACGCGAGCGCGGACGCCTTACGGTGTGTCCATTGGGAAGCGTGATCACTTCCGGCTTGAACAGCCGGTCAAACAGCGGCTCGCGATAAGCCGCAGCTGCTTTCTTCTTCATATGCATCCACCTCATTCACCGGCCTGCGGAACCGCCGCGCCGTTGTAGATGGAGTCCAGCACTTCCTGAGTCACCTCAGTAGTGGGGCCGTCATACACGATTTCACCGGCGCGGATGCCGATGACGCGGGTTGCATACTTGAGGGCGAGGTCCACATGGTGGATGTTGATGAGCACGGAGATGTTCATGTCCTCGTTGATGCGGCGGAAGTCACTCATGACCTGATGGGCGGTCACGGGGTCGAGGGCAGCCACGGGCTCGTCAGCCAGAATGATGGAGGGAGACTGGTTGAGGGTACGGGCCAGCGCAACGCGCTGCTGCTGTCCGCCGGAGAGCTGGTCGCAGCGGGTGTAGGCCTTGTCCAGAATGCCAACCTTGTCCAGCGCCTCGAGCGCCTTCATCTTCTGCTCCTTGCTGAACAGACCCAGCAGCACCTGGAAGAAATTCATATCCGGCACCATGGAGGTGAGCACGTTCTTGATGGCGGTGGAGCGGGTAACGAGGTTGAAGGACTGGAAAATCATGCCGATCTTGCGGCGGAAGCGGCGCATGCTCTTGCCGTGGAGCGTCATCACGTCCACACCGTCCACGATGAGCTGACCCTCGGTCACATCGATCATGCGGTTGATGGTGCGGATGAGCGTGGATTTGCCCGCGCCGCTGAGGCCGATGATGGCCACAAATTCGCCCTGATCAATGGTCAGGTTCACATTCTTCAAACCTTTGACTCCGTTCGGATAGGTTTTGCTTACATTCTTAAACTCGATCAAGTGAACTACCCCTTCTGCCGTAAAGCATATTATGACATATACATTATATCACGCATATGCTGTCTTTCGCAATCAATATGAGCGTTTCTGTCGATTTTCCGCACAAAAAACAGCTCCCCGAAGGGAGCTGCAATTTTTGTAGCACAGATTACTGCACAACGGTCAGAGCGGTGCGGGCGCCGTCGTAGTCAGCATCGGTAGCCAGGGCGTAGCCGGTGTGGCTGTACACGCTAAAGATGGCCTGGCCTTCTTCGGTGTTGATGATGTTGATCAGAGCGGTCTGCAGAGCGTTGATGAACTCGGGGTTGTAGATGTCGGGGTTGGCGGTGGTCACGGCAACGGTGTCGTTGTAGATGCCATCGGTCACGCCGATAACCTGCAGTTCATTCCAGATGGACTCGGTGCGGCCCATGCCAGCCTTGCCGGTAGCGTCGGCAGAATCGGTGGCGGTGTTCCAGGCAGCCTCGTAGTCACGACGGCCGTCGGCGTAGCACACGATCACGT
This sequence comes from Clostridia bacterium, assembly GCA_017938645.1. The sequence continues at coordinate 114 of JAGBBE010000084.1, read as the reverse complement.
CAACCTGCTCAGCGGCAGCCTGCGCGAAAGCGTCGGCGTAGCCCAGCTGCACAACGTTGCTCAGATCGGAAACCTTCTTGCCCTCGTAGTTCTCCATCAGCCACATGGTGGGGT
>JAGBBE010000083.1 GCA_017938645.1 Clostridia bacterium | reverse complement strand
CGCTCACCCATACATGTACACGCTGCGGCAGGCAGCCCAGCGCCTGGCGTGCCACGGCGGCTGCATAGGCAATGGCAATGGGTTCTGTGCAGCCCATGGCAGGCCGCAGATGACTTTTCAGAATAGCAACATAAGCAGCATAGCGCGGATCCATCTTTTGCATGGGGAACGCCCCTTTCAAACAGGTTATTTGTACATTATCATTGGCAGGTACCAGCTGTCAAGTTTTTCCCGCCGGAATGATTGACGAACATGCCGTTCCCTGTTATTATATGGTTGGGAATATGTGGTTCCCTACAACAATACCCTAACAGGACAAACGAAAGGATGGAAGATTCCCATGAAAAAGATTCTTTCCCTCGTACTGGCCCTGACCATGCTGCTGTGTGCCTTTGCTCCCGCTGTGGCGGAAGGCGCTCTGGAAGGCAAGCTGGTCATTCTGCACACCAACGACATCCACGGCCGCGCTGTGGCGGACGCCGAATCCTTCGGCTATGCCCGCATCGCCATGCTCAAGAAGAACCTGCAGGCTCAGGGCGCTGAAGTGATCCTGATGGACGCCGGCGACTTCTCTCAGGGCACTCCCCTGGTCAACCTGGGCTACGGCAAGAACGCTGTGGAATTCATGAATGCCGCTGGCTACGACATCGCTACGCTGGGCAACCATGAGTTCGACTGGGGCAGCGACAACATGGAACAGATCATGGCCAATGCCAAGTTCGCCGTGGTTTGCGCCAACCTGACCCGCGCTGCCGATGGCACCCTGGTGTTCCCCGGCTGCAAGACCTTTGATACCGTCATCGGCAAGGTCGGCGTGTTCGGTCTGGACACCCCCGAAACCATGACCAAGACCCATCCCGACAAGGTAAAGGGCATCTCCTTCGCTCAGGGCGAAGAGCTGTTCAAAGTGGCTCAGGCGGAAGTGGACGAGCTGACCGCCGCTGGCTGCGACCTGATCGTGTGCCTCGGCCATCTGGGCGAGGATGACGAAAGCACCGGCAACCGCTCCATCGACCTGCTGGAGAAGGTAACCGGCATCGACCTGTTCATCGACGGCCACAGCCACACCACCATCGACGGCGGCGCGATGAACGGCGAAACCCTGCGTGTTTCCACCGGCAACTACGCCGAGGCCATCGGCTATGTTGTGGCTGAGAAGGTGACCGAGGAAGAAGTGACCTCCATCGCCCTGAACGCCGGTCTGTGGACCATCGCTGAGAACGACGAAGCCGCTATGGTTCTGGGCAACGGCCTGGCCATCGACGAAGAAGTGGCTGCCATCGTGAACACCCTGAACGACGCTGTGGAAGCCGAGCTCTCCGCCACCTTCGCCAAGACCGAAGTGTTCCTGGACGGCAACCGCGCTCCTGGCGTGCGTACTCAGGAAACCAACCTGGGCGACTTTGCTGCCGACGCCATCCTGTGGGCTGCCAAGCAGGCCCTGGGCGAGGACAAGGTTGACGCTTCTCTGACCAACGGCGGCGGCATCCGCGCCTCCATCGAAATCGGCGACGTGACCATGAAGGACATGAAGACCGTGTTCCCCTTCGGCAACGAAGTGGCGACCCTGACCATCACCGGCGCTGAGCTGCTCGAGGCTCTGGAAGCCGCTACCTTCTCCACTCCCGACGCCATCGGCGCTTTCCCGCAGGTTGCCGGCATCGAGTTCACCATCGATACCACCGTGGCCTATGAGAACGGCGAAATGTATGCCAACTCCACCTACTACGCTCCTGCCAAGCCCGGCAGCCGCGTGACCATCGCCACCGTGGGCGGCGAAGCCTGGGCTGCTGACGCTGAGTACGTGATCGCCACCAACGACTTCACTGCTGCCGGCGGCGACACCTACGGCGTATTCGCCTATCCCTTCACCCAGACCGGCTACAAGACCGGCGTAGCTCTGGAGGATGCTCTGGTCAACTACACCCAGACCGTGCTGGAAGGCGTGATCGGCGAACAGTATGCCGCTCCCGCTGGCCGCATCACCATCAAGTAATCAAACCATTTGATTGCAGCTCCGGCCCCGCGCCTTTCGGCGCGGGGCTTTTTGCGTGCCGTCAATGAAAAAACCGCCGTGCTCTGCACGACGGGAAGGAGAGGCAATCAGCCTTTTTTCTTTAGTTGATCGATCGCATACTGCGTGTACTGCGCATTCAGCGCCACATGATCCTCGTCTTTGGGATATACACCGACCACCACCGCGTCGGTATCCTTGATGTTTTCAAACGCCTCGCAGAAGGCATTGCGCACCATGTCCTGATTATCGCAGCGGCGCGCTGCGCCGAGAATCTTGAAGGCCAGACAGGGCTTGGGCGTCTCGCGGATGGTTTTGTACATGATCGGGATATCGCTCTCGTCAAAGATCTCCTCGCCGTTTGCCTTGCCGGTGATGGAGGAGCTGACGCGGTCGGTGCGGCTGATATTGTACACGCATGCCATATAGAAATCCACGCCCCAGTTATGCTCCTCGGCATATTCGATCACCTCGGGCATATGGGTGCCAAGACCTGCGGGTACGCCCTTGTCCTTGATCACCTGAATGCGGCGCTTCAGTTCGTCCATCTGTCCCGCCTTGAACAGCTGATCGGTCACCGATCCGTGGTGATAAATGGCGCTTGCCCCGTACTGCATGATCTGGTTGATGTTGCCGTCGTAGGACAGGAACTCGCTGCCCGTCATGGCGATCCAGTTCATCTTCCCGCCCAGCTTGCGGTAATCCATGATCAGGCGCATGATGTGCATATCCGCGCGCAAAAGCATGCTGTTCAGGCCGCATTCCTCGCAGTGAAACAGGGTCTGCATGATTTTTTCATGGGTATAGAAATCACGCATTTCCCAGTCGCGTTCGTTGCTCCAGTGGGAGTTGCCGCTGAACGGGTTTCCGCCGACGATCAGGCGGGTGATATCGGTCTGGCCGAGTTTAACGGTAGGCAGCATGTGCATGGCCTCCTTATGAAGTTGTTGTGATGGGCTTAGTATACTGCGAATGCTGGAATTCCGTCAAGCGCAGGAGTATTTTTTAGTTGCATAAAAACCCCGCCCCCGCCGCCCGCGAAGCGGGCGGCG
>JAGBBE010000082.1 GCA_017938645.1 Clostridia bacterium | reverse complement strand
GGGGGTTCCTCCTTTCTTTTCGTTTTCCCTTTTCGGGCTTTCCGCCGGGCGCCCAGCGGAAAGGGTAGGTCGTTGGGGGCACCCAGAGAGCCTTCTCGAGCAGGCAGGCTGGGGCGGGGTCGCCGGGTTTCGGAGCGCGCGCTGGTTTGCGCACGGCCGGGGGCCGGTCACGGTCGTTTGGGAGGCCGCGCGGGGCGGCGGGGTTTCGCGGCGGGGTTTTCCTCCGGCGCAACCACAGTTTCGCTCGCCTTGGGCAAAAAAGCAAGATAAGAAAGAGCGTTGTTTCGGCGTAGTTTGGGATATGTTGCGCCCAGGCAAGCGTCCCTACGCGCATAAGAAGAAGGCTTTTTGCTGCGCCGCCGTTTCCCTTTCGAGCTTTGCTCTGGAGAAGTCCCACCGGCGTGGTCGGCTTTTTCGCTTTGCTCTGGAGAAGTCCCGGCCCCCAAGGGGGGATCCGAATCTCTGTGCCTCACCAGCAGGAGACCGCGGCCCACTCTCGCATAAATTTCCGCGAAATTCGGGCCCCGGGGTATTGGCAAATGCAAATGAGAATAGCCCTGAACACCTGCGTTTTACAGTAGATTTGCTGCTTGCGCCAAGTGTTCAGGGCTATTTTTTATATTAACTTGAACTCTATTTTTGTACTGAGGTGATAAAATACCGATCACATGGAAGCAGCACCCTGTGCTGATGACAAGGTGCTGTCGGGTATTATTGCTGCTGTTGTAGTTTCCTGCGTTCGCGCAGATTGCGCTGATTTATCCGCTGCCTGGCTGCCTGACAGGAAGGATTCGTACAGTATCGCTGACGCGGCCCTCTGCGGATAAAAAAGTTTCCACAATGGAGACAGGCCATGGGCGTTCCGTCACTATACATGGAGTTTGGATCAAGATCATAATCCGGAGCGTCATTGGCAACCGAACGGGACAATGCGTACCACCCCAGATCAAATACGGAATAAACATCCGCTGCAAACAGGATGCGCTTTGTTTTAGCATCTTTGCGCAATTTCATTTTGAATTCAGGGAACAGGGACAGGAGGGCAGTGTGCAAATAATCCAGATCCTGCAATGGATTATGCCGGAATTCCTGATGATCATCGGAATAGCATTTTTCAAAGGATTCCACCTGTGCATTTTCCATCATATCTGCCAGCAGATCATCCGAGCAGAGGTTATTTTCAGCAGCAGGAGTGTGTTTGTACTTTTCAAAGAAGGCATAGCCGTCGGTGAATCTTCCTTCATAGTATAGTTCTCTGGCAAATATGTCATTACCTCTGATCAACTGCAGCAGCGCATGGTGAAGGCATGTGGTGTGATATAACGGCGCAAGATCGCGCATGAAGTCATCCACAGAAAAAATGCCGTCCTGCATGATCATATCTGAATAGGAATCATAATCATATCCCGCATCGCTGGCAAGGTCATACAGAGAATTGACCTGATAAGGATGAATATTGCGGCTGCACCATTCAGCGATCATGTCAATGTGATTATTTTTGCGTGCCGGATCATTGATTGAACGATAAAGATTGCAAAGACTGACGAGCAATTCCTGCCCGGTCAGCAGGGTATCTGCCTGCCGATCAATCAACTGCTCGTTTTCTTCGTATCGTGGACAGAGTAACACCGTATCGTTTTTGTACCGCAATTCATAACGGGGAAAGCGCACAGTACGATAGGTCATTTCTCCTACGCCGCCGATCTCTCCGAAGCTCAGTACATCTACATGAGGCTTATACATAACCATCCTCCATGTCACCGATAATGTCATCGTACATTCTTTTGATATGATGACATTATACAGTATAATATGATCACAAGCAAGCCCAAATGGTAATTTTGCGAAAGGAGAAACCACTGTGAATAAGATGACTATCAGCGTACAGGAACTTTCGGCACAGATGGGAATTAGTCTGGCGAAGGCATACGAATTAACCCGGAAGCCGGGATTCCCTGTTCTGCGCGTAGGTACACGCATCCTGATTCCAGTTGACAGCCTGCACGAATGGCTGTCGGCCACTGCCCGTACAGGGCAGAAAACCGAATGGTGACCCCGCTCTGATGTACGAAAGTTTTCCGGAGCGGTATATAGGAGGAGTATATCTATGCGCAAGCCACGTGCCGTAACCCGAGCAAATGCGAAAAAAGGCAAGGAAGAAGATCACCTGACCATCCGCAGCTCATATGGTTATATGGATCCTACGCCCTACTTTGCACTGAAGAACATCGAAAAGACCGAAAAGAAGAAAAAGCAGACTGCGTAAAGGGATATATTTATGAATGAGAAATCGCTTCACACGCTGACCATAGACCCCGAATTCCGGGATCTGATTCCTCCGCTGACCACGGAGGAGCTTGAAATGCTTGAAGAGAGCATCATCGCCAACGGCTGCGAATCGCCGCTGATTGTATGGAACGGCATCATTGTTGACGGTCATAATCGATATGCGATTTGCCATAAGCATGGTATTCCGTTCATGGTACAGGATAAGCAGTTTTCCGAACGTGAAACAGTGATTATCTGGATGCTTCAGAACCAGCTTGGACGCAGAAACCTGAATAATTTCCAAAAGGGAGAGCTCGCGCTCAAGTATGCGCCTTATGTGGAGCAGCTTTCCAGGCAAGGAAAGAAAGCTGATTCGCAGCCTGACTTCTTCCAGCGTTCTGGAAGAAGTGAAACGGAAGGCGTAGGAACGGATAAGAAGCTGGCTAAGCTGACAGGCGTTTCTCATGATACAATTCATAAAGTGCGCAAGCTGTCGGCTTTGGCGGATGAAGAGACCAAGGACAGGCTCCGTCGCGGCGAGATGACTGTACGCAAAGCTTATATGGATCTTGTACAGAAGCAGCAGCCGGAGAAGAAACACCGCAGAGATGCGATTGAACTGGAGCTTCCAGAAACGCAAGATCAGAAGATCGTTGATGTTATTGTTGAGGAAAAGCCGGTGGAGATCGAAGTCTATCGGGTGTTCAAGCCTCACATGATCCAGAGTGAAGGCAATGTGCATACCGTCGAAGGCGCAGATCATGATCACTTGATGGAGAATCCGATCTACAGGCAGCTGTTTGAGAGTTACAACGATGCTGTTCAGCAGGTCAATCTGGCCCGGGGTGAGATGCGCACCCGATGCGAAGGATATGAACGAAGAATCCGTGCCTACGAAGAAAATTTGCGTGCGCTTCGCAATGAGGTCGTGCGGCTGAGAGAATCTACCGGCGCGGCGTTTAAGGCAAAGGATAAAAGCATATCCGGACAATTGAAGCCGCATCCTGTCAACGGCATGGCCATGCTTAATGGTGCGCCGATCCATGTGGTGACACCCCTCCCTGATGAGCCGGAGATGATGCCTCATGTTATGAATGTGCTGGAAGTGGCGACTAGCTCCTTCCTTGCTACAGTCGGTACCACGCTCCGCATGATGACCAAAGGTATGGCTACAAAGGAAAATCTGCGAATTTATGAGGACGCCCTGCTTGATACAATGGAACGGGCTCATGAAATGTTCATCAATCATGTAAAGGAACTCGAAAAACAATGAGCCGAAAAAAAGAAGGGATTCACTGCTGCAGAGGCATCTGCTTCCCCTGTATCTGTTTTCGGAGATTATGCAAATGACATGGCGTAGAAAGGGGGGGAAATAAATGAACAATATAAAGGAAATGACTCGTTGGCTCTGCTGGAACGCCAGAGAGAAGGACGGTCGCATGACCAAGATACCCTGCGCGCCAAACGGCGGCGCGACGGGAACAAACGAAAAGTACGCCCACACCTGGGTGACATTTGATGAAGCGACTGCAGCAATGCGGCTTCACGGATATACGGGTGTGGGTTTTGTTATCCCTGAAGGCATGTTCTTTCTGGACAAGGATCACGTTGCTCCGGATGACCCTGCAGTAAAGGAGCTGCTCGTTCAGTTCCCTGCCTATGCGGAGCAATCTTTCAGCGGACAGGGGTTGCATATCTACGGATTCTGTGATCTGAGCAGACTGCCCGTCAAGGATGGAAAGCTGGATAAACGGTACTACACCAAAAATCCGTACAATGGGCTGGAAGTATATATCGGCGGTCTGACGAACCGTTTTGCGGCGTTTACCGGCGACATCGTTCAGGATATGCCTCTGGCGGACTGTACGGAGGCGCTGCTTGACCTTCTGGAAGAGCAAATGCTCCGTAGAAAGAATACGGAGTCATCTCTAACACCTGTTGAGGATGCCATCAGCGACGACGACCCGCGAATCGGAGAAATCATCGAAGCTCTGCGTTGGGATAAGAACGGGCCGAAGTTTGCCCGCCTGTTCGACGAGGGCGACATCACCGGTTATAGCAGCCGGTCCGAGGCGGACGCCGCACTGTGCGCCATCATCGCTTTTCGTGCAGGACCGAACCCGGCGCTGATCGACGCCATTTTCCGTCAGTCTGCGCTGTACCGCGAGGATAAGTGGGAACGCGCCGACTACCGGGACAGCACCATTTCGTGTGCGATTGAGGCAAGGCGCGGCGTTTACCACTATTCTCTGAAGGAGAAGCCCCCGTTCATCGCCATCCATCCCAAAACGGGCGCAGAATGCGTGAGCTCAACACGGCTGGCGCAGTTCATCCGGGAAAATCTCCGGTATATCTTTGTGCAGGATCACGCCATGAGCGGCGCACGCTGTTATGTCTACCGTGACGGCGCTTACCGGCTCATGTCGCGCACCATGATGCTGGGCGTCATCAAGCAGTATATCGTCGACTACGACGAGCATCTGGTGAAGACGCATACGCTGAACGAGGTGTATGAACTGCTGCTGACGGACAATTTCTTCGTTTCGGAGGAAGAACTGAACGCCGATGAAACCATCATCAATTTTCAGAACGGACTTCTGCATCTGCCGGATATGAAGCTGCTGCCGCACAGTCCGGATGTATATTCCAGCATCCAGATTCCATGTAACTGGCCCGGCAGGCCGATAGATACGCCGGTCTACGACCGTTACATGCGCATGCTGACCGGAGGCAACAGCGGTCATATCCGTCTGCTGGAGGAGTTCAGCGGCGTATGCCTGTCCAACATCAAGGGCTGGCGCATGAAGAAGGCGCTGTTTATGTACGGCCCCGGCGATACGGGCAAGTCCATCCTGAAATCTCTGGTGGAGCATCTGCTGGGCAGAGGCAACTTCATCGGTATTGATCTGGCGGAGATCGAAGCAAGGTTCGGTACGGGCAGTATCTATGGAAAGCGTCTCGCAGGCAGTTCGGACATGAGTTTTCTGACGGTGGCTGAACTGAAAACCTTCAAGAAATGCACAGGCGGCGACAGCCTCTTTGCGGAGTTCAAAGGACAGAATAGCTTCGAATATACCTTCGGAGGGCTGCTGTGGTTCTGCATGAATCGCCTGCCGAAGTTCGGCGGCGACGACGGTCAGTGGGTATACGACCGCATCATGCAGGTTCCCTGCGTCAACGTGATTCCTCCGGAGAAGCAGGACAAGCATCTGCTGGATAAGCTGCTTTCTGAGCGGGAAGGCATCGTATATCGTCTGGTGACGGCGCTCAAGGGCGTGATTGCCAATGGATATCGCTTCACCGAACCGGAATCCGTCAAGGCGGATCGACGCCGCTATCAGGAGACGAACAGCACGGTCATCACCTTCTTTAAGGATTGCATGATACCGGTTCCCAGGGGCGAGAAGTACAGATACTGCACGGCCATGAAGGTGTATGCAGCCTATCAGGGCTGGTGCAGGGACAATAATCGCGGCTATGCCAAGAGCGCCCGCGAGTTTAAGGAAGAGCTC
>JAGBBE010000081.1 GCA_017938645.1 Clostridia bacterium | reverse complement strand
GGGGGTGTACCCCCAGGGGGGATCCAATCCCTGGGCGCGAACGGCTGGAGACCGCGGCCCCCTCTCACGCAGAAAAAGCCACAATCAAACAGGGGATTAACCCCGCCCGGAAAGGATGGTGAGGCAGATGGCCAAGGATGGCACTGCCCGGGGTGGACAGCGTGTCGGCTCCGGGCGAAAGAACAATGCCCTGGCCGACAAAATCACCACCGGCAGACTACGAAACGCGACTGTCCTGCCCGAGCCGCCTGAGATGGAGGGGCTGGACATGCCGCCCGTGCGTGAATACATGCTGGAAAAACAAAAAGACGGCCACGCCCTCTGCGCGGAGGACGTGTACCGCGAGACCTATGAATGGCTGAAGCAGCGCAAGTGCGAGAAGCTGGTATCGAGACAGCTCATTGACCAGTACGCCATGAGTGTTGCCCGCTGGATACAGTGTGAACAGGCCATTTCTGAATACGGCTTTCTGGCCAAGCATCCCACGACTGGCGGAGCGATTGCTTCGCCCTTCGTTTCTATGGCCCAGCAGTACCTCAAGCAGATCAACCAGCTGTGGTACCAGATTTATCAGGTTGTAAAGGAAAACTGCTCCGTCGATTACGGCGGCGCAAGCCCCAATGATGATCTGATGGAGCGTCTTCTGAACGCCCGGAAAGGATAAGCCATGAGCAAAACCACAACCACGGACATGCGGCTGGTCCCTATCGACAAACTGGTTCCGTATGTCAACAATGCCCGTACCCATTCGGCGGATCAGATCATGAAGCTGCGATCCTCGCTGCGGGAGTTCGGCTTCATCAACCCGGTCATCATCGACAGGGACTACGGCGTGATCGCCGGTCACGGCAGGCTGATGGCCGCCAAGGAGGAAGGCTTCACCGAGGTACCCTGTGTGCTGGTGGATCATCTCACCGAAGCACAAAAAAAGGCCTACATCCTGGCGGACAACCGCTATGCACAGGATGCAGGCTGGGATGAAGAAATGCTGCGGGTTGAGATCGAAGCCCTGCAGGGGATGGACTTCGATGTATCCCTGACCGGCTTTGAGGACACGGAGATCGCGGACCTGTTCGCAAAGGATGAGGACGAAGTTCAGGAGGATGACTTCGATGAGGATGCGGCGCTTGAGGCCGAGGCCTTTGTGGAGCAGGGGGACATCTGGCTGCTGGGCAATCATCGGCTGATGTGCGGCGATTCCACCAGAAGCGAAGATGTATCTCTGCTGATGGACGGCAAAAAGGCGAATCTGTGCATCACAGACCCGCCTTACAACTGTGCCTACAAGGGCGGCACCGGCATGACTATCATGAACGACCATTGGTCGGATGCCGAGGCTTTCTACAACTTCCTCCTCGATGCCTTCCGCAATGCCTATGCTGCGCTGGCGGACGGCGCGGCAATCTACATCTTCCACTCTGACGCAGAGAAGGTCAACTTCTTCAACGCCACCGTGAATGCCGGTTTCCACTATTCCACCACATGCATTTGGGTCAAGAACGCGCTGGTCATCGGCAGGATGGACTTCCAGATGCGGCACGAGCCTGTCATCTACGCCTTCAAGGATACCGCGAAGCACAAGTTCTACGGTGACCGGAAGCAGACCACCGTGTGGGAGTTCGACAAGCCCACCAAGTCCAAGCTGCATCCCACCAGCAAGCCGCTCCCGCTGATCGCGTACCCTGTGCAGATGTCCTCGCAGGTCAATGGGCTGGTGCTGGACCTGTTCGGCGGCAGCGGCAGCACGCTGATCGCGGCGGATCAGATGGATAGGACCGCCTACCTGATGGAGCTCGACCCGAAATACGCCTCCGCGATTGTGCGCCGATATGCCGCCTCCAGACAGAGCACCGAGGATATCTATGTCCTGCGCGGCGGGCAGAAGCTCCACTGCAATGATGTATACCAAATGACCGAAGCCGACCTGGGCATCAAGGACGGCACAGTTCACGATGAACAGAAGGGCCGGAAGCGGCAGTAAGGATGGTGATGAGGCTTGCGGCAAAAGACACCGGCATACCAGCCGACAAAGTTCATGCTGGAAACCTCACACTATGACGAGGCCACCGCGGACTATGTGGTCAACTTCATCGGCTGCCTTTGCCATACAAAGGGCCGCTGGGCCGGAAAGCCCTTTGACCTGCTGCCTTGGCAGGAACAGATTATCCGGGACATCTTCGGCACGCTCAAGCCCAACGGGAAACGCCAGTTCACCACCGCCTACATCGAAATACCCAAGAAGAACGGCAAGAGTGAGCTGGCTGCCGCTGTGGCGCTGTACCTGCTCTTTGGCGATGGTGAACCATCCGCCGAGGTGTACGGCGCGGCGGCAGACCGGCAGCAGGCTTCCATCGTGTTTGATGTAGCCGCACAGATGGTGAAGATGACCCCGGCGCTGCTCAAGCGCAGCAAGATACTGGGGGCCAACAAGCGCATCATCAACCACGCCAACAATGGGTTCTATCAGGTGCTGTCCGCGGAGGTCGGCACCAAGCATGGCCTGAACGTGAGCGGGCTGGTGCTGGATGAGGTTCATGTGCAGCCGGACCGCAACCTTTATCAAATTCAGGATTTTGCGAAAAGCATATCCGTATGAAATCTCTTCTTTTGAGAACATGAGAAAGCCGTTCACCATAAAGAAAAG
>JAGBBE010000080.1 GCA_017938645.1 Clostridia bacterium | reverse complement strand
GTTGCGCTCGGTGAAGATGTACTGAGCCATCTTGGGGTTCCAGCGGCGGGTCTGGTGACCAAAGTGTACGCCCGCTTCGAGGAGCTGCTTCATAGAGATAACTGCCATTTTGGGTTTCCTCCTTGTTTTTTCCACCCTTTGTGTCGTCCCGCGGGGCCACTGCACACATGCGCAGCACAAACACGCGATCGACAAAGGTGCGTAATCGTTAGCTAGTATACCACAGCGCCGAACCCTATGCAAGGGGTTCGGCGCTGATTTTTGGCAATTTTGTTCTTTTTCTGTTCTCAGGCAGGAACGCTGTTCTGCTGCGCCTCCTGCTGCGCGCGGCGGCGGACGTGCACCTTCCATTTGCCGGAGAGATAACGCATGTTGATCAGCGCCGTACGCAGGAGCTGATCGGCCACAATGGCCATCCATGCGCCAAACAACCCCCAGTGGAGGACGTTGACCGCAATCACACACAGGATCGAACGGACGCCAAGCGTGGTGATAAACACAATGATTGCAGTGTAGCGCGTATCGCCCACGCCGCGCAGACCGCCGGATACGATAAACTGGTCGCCCTGCAGCGGCTGCATGAGCGCGACCATCAGCAGGATGGGCGCGCCGATGGAAATCACCTCAGGCGTGGAGTTGTACAGAGCGATGAGCTGCTCGCTGAACAGCGTCATCAGAAGCATGAGCACTACCGAAGCTGCAAGGCCCAGAAGGCGGGTCTGCTTGACATAGCTTGCAGCCATATCATAGCGCCGCTTGCCAAGGCTTTGACCCATGAGCGTGGTAGAGGCGTTGCCGAACGCCTGACCGATCATGAACGACATCGACTGAATGTTGGCAACTACCTGATGCGTGGCATAGACAGTGTCGCCAAGGCTGGCAACAGTGCGGTGAAACACCAGGAAACCCGCGCGCATGAACAGCTGCTCAATCATGGAAGGCAGACCGATGGAGGCCACAAACTTCATGATATCCCAGTCGAAGGTGAGCTTCTGCCTGAGATCAAGATAGATGTAATGCTTCTTACCAAGCGTTACACCGGCGGCAATCAGGAAAGCGACAGACTGACCGATTACCGTGGCCAACGATGCGCCTGCAACACCCATGGCAGGACAGCCGAACTTGCCGTAGATCATCACGTAGTTCATGACGAGGTTAACGACATTGGCAATGGTATTGTAGATCATGGGCGTTCTTGTGTCGCCCACGCCGCGCAGAGAGGCGGTGATGCTGGTGGTGAGGCACAGCGGGATGAAGCCGTAGAGCTGGATGTTGAGATACGTGACGGCCTGATCCAGCGTCTGACCGGAGATGCCGCTGCCGCCCATAAAGGTAATCAGCCAGCGGGAACAGCAGAGGCCGACGATCATCATGGCTGCTGACATGATGAAGTTGAGAATCAGCGACTGACGGAACGCCTGATTGGCACGTTCGCGGTTCTGCTGTCCGCGGTAGCGCGCAACGATGGCGGTGGTACCGGCGTTCATGGCGATGACCATCGTCAGCAGCAGGAACTTCGGCAGCGTCGAAAGACCCACGGCCGACAGTGCCTGCACTCCCGCTTCACCCGGCATCTGACCGACCATGATCTGGTCGGCCATGCTGGTCAGCTGAGTCAGTACCAGTTCGATAAAGCTCGGCCACGCAATCAGCGTCACATCGCGCATCAGCCTTCTGCGCGAAACGCCCTCGGGAAGAACGGCTTTTCGAACCCTGTCATAGGCCTCGGGCGATTCAAGCGGACCGTATTCCAGATCGTCCAGTGCTGTGCGCACGGTTTTGGCATGACTTCCGGTGTGCTTCATGGTTCTTTCTCCTTCTGTCTTCCGTTCGTGTTATCTGTGTTCGTAGGTGCTGGCGCTCATGAAGGTCTGTGTGATGATTTCCCCAGACCCTGCGCAGCGCATGGAAACGTGCAGTCCCGCCTCGTCCGGATGATCCAGATCGACGAAGTTTTCGCTGCTCCAGTCCTTGAGAAGCGCATTGCCGGCGCCCTGAGTGAATTGATATTCCACATCCGTGCCAAGGGCATGCATGGTATACCTCCATTGACCGTCCGAAAGCGGATCAACATTCTCGCCTGCATAGGCAAAGGCAGCGCCGAAATCCGGTTCTGTGCCGGTCAGACCTCCCAGCCATTGGGCAAATGCGATGGAAAACCGCGCCGCGCCGCTCTGGCTGAGATGACCGTTGTCATAAAAATCACGTGCGGTGAGACCCATGTCATTGATCGAAGTATGGAAATCACGAATGCCCAGCAGCGTATCGCCGTATTCCTCAGCAATCTGCGAAAGGCCTGCGATTCCATCCGCCACCGTCTGTGAGGAGGCGATCAGCGGCGTTTTCACCAGCACAATCCGGACGTCATGATCCTTCGCAAGCTGCATCACGCGGCGGAACTCGCGCCCGTTGCGGCTTTCGGGCGCAGAGGGCGCTGCGTGCTCATGGTACTCAATTGCCTCGTCCTGCGCCAGCTTTGCATCGTATTCGCCCAGCGCATGCCATCCAAGCGGCGCGCTGCCGTCGGGCGAAAAGACGATCTCGGCGTTGCCGTTCCAGCGAGACCACATCAGGTCGGCCCTGAGCAGCTGAAACGCGCCCTGCGGAATGTTTTCAAAACCCAGCTGATGCCACGCGCTCTTCACGCGCTGGAAAAGATGCGGCATGCCGTTGATGTAGTTGAGCGCGGAAGCCTTGTGGTAGCTTTCCATCGCGTCGTAATCCGTAAGAAAGGGATTGAGCTCGATCACGGCGATTTCCGGGCTGTCCACGCGAAGGACGGCCTCGAATCCATCTGCCACGCTTGCGCTGTTCTGACCGGAGGTGCCCAGCACAGCGGAATCCACGCCGAGGGATTCGTTCAGGATTTCCGGCAGGAAGGAACAGAACGCATGGGAATTGCCCATGATCAGCACCTGAGGAGCCGTTTTTTCCTTTCTCAGCCGCGTCCACACAGGCGAAAAGAAGGTCTCGTTGAACAAAAGACGGTCAATTGAAAGGAACAGCAGCACAAACACCGCCGCAAAGCTGACCACGGACACAAAGTGCCGCCGGGTAAAGCGGGGATTTGCCATGCCGTTTCCTCCTTTTCATCAGAACTGGAAATAGATAAACGCCGGAGATTCGTTGTACTTGCCGAAAAGAATCAGCACAAACAGGAGTGCAAGCGAAAGGCTCCATCTCGCCCATGCAGGCAGTGTGAGGATACGTTCAGTGACATCCGACTTCGGCCATTCTGCCGCCAGCAGCGCCGCAACAAGCAACGCCATCATCAGGCATTCGCGTCCATTGACTTGATGAATCAGCAAAAGAAGCGACTCAAACTCCCAGCCGGAAACCAGCCGACCAAGCAGCGTCCACAGCTGCATAAAGCTGTCCGCGCGGAAGACCATCCACGCAAGCAGGGTCAGCGCAAAGGTTACAGCCGTCGCCACACATGCGCGGAAGCGTCCGTCAGGATTCACTCCGGCGGCCTTCCAGAGCGCATCGCGCCCGTTTTTCGTAAAGCGTCCAACAACCTGATATACACCGTTGAGCAGTCCCCAGGCAGCAAAGGTCCACGCTGCGCCGTGCCACAGCCCGCTGACGAGAAAAACCAGCAGAATGTTGAATGCCCAGCGTCCGGCATTCACGCGGCTGCCTCCAAGCGGAAAGTACAGGTAGTCGCGGAACCAGCTGGAAAGCGAGATATGCCATCTGCGCCAGAATTCTCCGATGGATCTGGAAAAATACGGCCTGTCAAAGTTCTTCATCAGCCGGAAGCCCAGCAAACTTGCGCTGCCGATGGCCAGATCGGAGTAACCCGAGAAGTCGCAGTAGATCTGGAAAGCAAAGCAGACCGTGGCTGCGATCACCGCAGGCGCGCCGTAAGCTGCCGCATCCGCATACACGTGGTCCGTGAACACCGCCAGCCGGTCGGCAATCACGAGCTTTTTGATCAGGCCCAAAAGAATCATCACCGCACCCCGGCGCATGGATTCAAAATCCGGCCTGTGCACTTCGTCGAATTGCTTGATCAGGTTGCCGGAACGCTCGATCGGCCCCGCAACCAGCTGCGGAAAGAACGATACAAACAGCGCGTATTTGCCGAAATGGCGCACCGGCTCAATGTCTCCGCGGTACACGTCGATGGTATAGCCCAGCGCCTGGAAAATGTAAAAGGAAATGCCCACCGGCAGGAGCACATTTATTTCCGGCAGATGCACAAAACCGCCCGGCAGGCCGTTGAGCGTGCCGGACAGAAGACCATAGTATTTAAAGAAGAAAAGAATGGAAAGATTGATGACAAGGCTGGCCGCAACACAGCCCTTTTTGGCTTTTAGTGTTTGGACACGCCCGAGCATCACGCCGCACAGATACGTAACGGCGGTTGACAGGAGCATGAGCAGCGCGTACGACGCATTCCAGCACATATAGAAAAAGTAGCTTCCCGCCAACAGCAGCGCCCAGCGCATCCGCACGGGCAGCACAAAGTATCCGGCCATCATTACGGCCAGGAATACAAAATAGCTGAAGGTCTGAAAAGCCACTTTTTCACCTTGTTTCTGTTGTCGATCAGAATGCCATTTCTCTGCTGAACAGGTAGAACAGATAGTACACGCCGGAAACCACATGCCAGGCGAACAGAGCGATGGTCAATCCATAGCCTGCTTTTCGCACAAGGGTCATGCCCTGCTTCAGGTCGGATACGAAGCTGCGCAGGAACACGCCGATCATCACCACCCACAGGTACATCGAGCTGGAGTAGGAAGCCCAGGCAAAGTTGCCGTGGCCCTCGCGCAGACCCGTCTCGCGGAACGCCATGACCTCGATCACACTGAAGAGCGTCATCAGCAGCGCAAGCACCACCGAGCGATCCTTGAGCATGCCCTTGCGCCAGCAGGCAATCACCGCCATGAGCGGACAGGCGGACATCATCAGCGTGTTGCGGATGGCCAGCCACGCGGTGCGTCCGGTGATGCCGAACTCGATGCCGCTGGTGAACTCCACCACAACGCCGGTGTAGTAGAGGAACTGCAGCAGGAAGTAAGACACCGCAGGCACAAAAGCGATGATGATCTGACCGAAGTAGCGCCATTCCTTCCTGCGGCGGATAAGCTCCACCAGATACATCACGAATGCGGCAGGCAGAAGCGCCTGCATTACCGTGGGCTTGCAGGACAGGCAGCCCATGGTGATTACGATCATAACGATGATCTTCCACCACGGAAGCATGATATTGCTTTTGCCTTCGCTCAGGCCGCGCTCAAACTCGCACCACAGGTGGAGAAGCCACGGAATCACAATGAACATCGCAAACGTCACGGCCAGCTGCGTGGGATTGTGCCACACATTGGGAGAACCGACGCCCTTGTACACAAAGTAGGACACCGGACGGATCCACAGGCAGGTCACGATCACCGCGGCAAAGCTCATCACAGATACCACCCAGCGCTTCTGCTCGCGCAGGCTTGCCGCGTCGATGAGCAGATATACCAGCACGTAGGTGCCCAGCTTGCACAGTGTTGCAATCAGCACGGCGGCCCATTCCAGCGGCAGACCCAACTGATGCACAATGGCCACCAGAATATGCCACATCGGGTAGGCAATCCGGCTGGTGATGGAATGCAGGTCGGAGAAATCAAAATCGCCTGCGTAGTTCATATGTACGCTGAAGTCTACCAGCTCGATGCCGGCCTGCTTGAGGAACATAAACACGCAGATGATGGCAAGAACCGCCAGGGAAGCGAAGAAAGTCCAGTCAAAGCGGCGCTGAGAGCTCTTTTTGGCGCTCAGTCGGATCGGATCGTATATCATGTGTTCAAACTCCTTTAGAATAGCGAAAACGAAGCGGATGGCCGCTTCGTTTAAGAGTGTATCAAAAAAGAGGATGCTTGTCAACGCACGCCGCCGGTTCTTGGCTTCTGCGAAAAGGCCGGAACGGTGATTCTGACCTCGGCCACATGCCTGCCGACTTTCACATTCATGCTGGCGTCCAGCCCGGCGTCGCACATCTGCTCCACGATATCGCGGATGGCGTTGAGATACAGCCGGTAGTCGCGCATCAGCGGCTTCATGCGCCTGCCGCCGGTCATGGGCACCGGCATGCGCGAGAGTACCTCGTCGACCAGCTTTTCGGTTTCCTTCACGCTCAGTCCTCCGTCCGTCACATGTCTGAGCACGCGCAGCCGCCCCTGCTGACCCGGAATGCGCAGAAGCTCCTGTGCATAGCCTTCGCACAGGCCGTTTTCCCTCAGCACCTGCGTAACCTCTGCAGGCAATTCCAAAAGGCGAAGTTTGCGGCGAAGCGTCTGCGGCGTGCGTCCGAGCCTTTCAGCCAGCTGCCGGGTATTCCACAGTCCGGCAGACAGAAGATCCGCATATGTCTGTGCCTCATCCAGATAATGAATCGTACCCCGGACAAGCTCGTCGAGAAGGCTGTTCAGCTTCTCCTCCATATATTCTCCGGGATTGAGCACTGCGTCCACACAGACCTGCCCGGCTTCGCGCATGCGTCTGAGCCGGTCTCCGCCAGACAGCAATTCATAGCCGCCCTCTGCCAGTTCGCGCACAAGCACCACATCGCCCTGTGCTGCATCAGGCGCATTTTCCACAATTTCCTCCATGGGAATCCACCGTACCTGCTGGGCTGCTGCACTCATCACACAGCCTCCTTCGTTTTCCAGTGTCCGGACGCGTCCAAAGGCACGGCCTGCCCTCCCCCTCGGCATTCCGCACCTTCCGGGCGCGTCCTCGCGTGATGGATTCTTCGGCAGCGCTGCGCTTCCCTGCTGCACGCAGCTGCCAATCGTCCGACACAAAAAGACAGGCGCGCTCCCGAAGGAACGCGCCTTTTGATGATCATTTGTCCTTTTTGACGTATCCGCCCAGCGGATCACGGCTGGGCGTGCCGGCTTTGCGCGGATACTGTCGAACGGTTTTTTGCTTTTTGTCACAGGTGAGCACGCAGTGCTGCCATTCCGGCTGCGAAGGAAGGACGACCGGAATGGTCGTAATGTCTCCTGCACCAAGGATTCGCGCGGCCTTTCTGCCTGCCTCCAGTTTCTCCGATGCCGAAGGGCCCTTGTAGCAAACCATTTTTCCGCCAACCCTGACGAACGGCAGAAGCAGCTCGCACAACACCGGCAGCGGAGCCACAGCGCGCGCCGCTGCGATGTCGAACCTCTCGCGCAGCAAAGCGTCCCGTCCGCCGTCTTCGGCACGTGAATGAACCAGCCGCACATTCGTAAGCCCCAGCTCCTCCACCACCGCCGCAAGAAAGTTGATGCGCTTCATCAGCGAGTCCAGCAGCGTCACCTGCAGATCCGGCCTTGCAATGGCCAGCGGCAGCCCCGGGAATCCCGCGCCGCTGCCGACGTCAATCAGACTCGCCCCCTCAGGGAAAAGTTCCCTGTTTGCAAGCGGAGCAAGGCAGTCGGCATAATGCCTGTCCAGCGAGGTGTCAAAATCCGTGTCGCCGGTCAGGTTCATGCGCGTATTCCAGTCGGCGAGCATTTCGTGATAGCGCACAATCCTCACGCCTGTTTTTTCATCACAGTCAATATGAAGCTGAGCGATCATGCCGCTCACCTTTGCGAGCATCTCATCCCTCACAGCGGCAGATGCAGATACTTGATTCCCCAATACTTCACCCATGCCAATGCCTCACGCAAATGATTTTTGAGCCAGAAGTTGAGTCCGGGCTTGCAGGGACTGCCTACGCCCTGCGCCTCAAGACCGTTGTCGCGCGCAATGGCCAGAGCGCGCGGCAGATGATAATCGCTGGTGACAATCACCGGATTTTGGCAACCGAGATTCTGCAAAATCTCCCAGCCGTTGCGGATATTTCCCTTGGTGTCCACGCTGAGCGGATCGCTGATGACGTGATGCTCCGGGATGCCTTCTGCAATCAGCACGCGGCGCATCACATCGCCCTCAGGCTCGGGCTCGTTGGAGCCCTGCGCGCCGGTAACAACCACGTAGCACGGATTTTTCTCATAGACCTCTTTGGCCTTGTCCAGCCTCCAGCGCAGCTGCACCGACGGGTCGCCTGTGGGCAGCACCTGCGCGCCAAGCACAATGATTCCGTCATAGTCCTTTGCTTCGGGCACGCTGGTTTCCCAGTGATACACCAGCGCAACCAGTCCCGCGTATACAGCCATACCTATGGCGGCCAGACACAAAACGGCAAGCATCAGCCGTTTCCTCCATTGTTTTTTCATAGCTTATTCCTTTGGTTTGCGTTTTTTGCCCATCTGATGCGGGATGCGCACCTGTCCTGCCGACGAAGCGGCCTGCGGCACTTCCTGCCCGGGCATCACCCGGTCGAAAAAGCCTGCAGAGGACATGCTCAGCACCCGGTTTCCGCATACGATGAGATGATCGGCCAGCGTCACGCCCAGTCCGGCCAGCAGATGTGCCAGCGCATAGGTGGACTCAATATCCGTCTGGGACGGCGAAAGCTGTCCGCCCGGATGATTGTGGCAGAGAACCACCACATGCGCATTATGCCTCAAAACAGCCTCAGCCACCAGCCTCGGATAGGCTGGAACCTCGCTGAGCGTTCCCTTGGCGATGAGCACGTCGCTGATCAGCTGCATCTGTCCGTTCAGGCATACGGCGTAGAGATGTTCCTGCTTGAGCCCGGCCAGAAGCCGCCTGCAGTGTTCCTCAGCCTTGATGCGGTTGTCCACGACTTCCATATCGGTTTCGCGGCTGAGTTCCAGTTCCCGCGCCACCTTGGAAAACAGGCTCAGCAGCACCGCCGCGCTCTGTCCCACGCCTTCCACCTTTGCAAGCTCCTCCACCGGCGCGTCCAGCACGCCATGCAGGGAACCGAAATGCTCCATCAGCCTGTGGGCAAGCGGATTGACGTTTTGTCTGGGGATGGCATAAAACAGGATCAACTCCAGCACCTCATGCGGCGCAAACCCATTCAATCCCTGCTTGAGATACCTTTCGCGCATGCGCTGCCTGTGTCCTGCATGCTCGCCTGCCATATGTTCGCCTCCCCGCTGTTTTCCGGCACATTATACCACAAACCGTGCTTTTATACAAACCAGCTTAGGAATGTAACAAGTTTTCCGCGTTTTGGGGCAAAAATGCAGGATTGGCGCGAAATGCTTCGTTGTTTTTGTCTGGAATGCATTTGAAAAAAAGCAGATTCGGGGGCTTTTCTCAAACGCACTCCTGATGTATAATATATAGAGGTATGGATACCCGAGATCACAGGAGGGAGGGTTCGGCATGCAGACCTTGTGGGCAGATATCCGCAACGTGCTGTGGAACGTGTTCAACCGCCCGACGATTGCCGACATCCTGGATATTCTCATCGTTGCTTTCCTGCTTTATCAGCTGCTCATGCTTACCCGCGAAACGCGCGCCAGTGCTGTTTTGAAGGGTCTTGTTATGCTGCTTCTGGCGTCGTGGTTCAGCGATCTGCTGGGACTGACGGCGCTGAACTGGGTTTTGATGAGCGTGGTCAATAACGGCGCGCTCGTACTTGTCATTCTTTTCCAGCCAGAACTGCGAAAGGCGCTGGAGCAGATTGGCCGCGGCTCGATTCATACCAGTTCCAAGAACGCGGATATGGAGCAAAGCGAGCATATCATCTCGGAGATGACCAACTGCCTGCTCACCCTTAGCAGACGCCGCGTAGGCGCTCTGATTGTGCTTGAGCAGCGCATCGGCCTCAAGGACGTCATTGAGACCGGCACCACGCTCAATTCCCAGATTTCTGCAGCGCTTCTGGAAAACATCTTCGAGCCCAATACGCCTCTGCACGATGGCGCAGTGGTGATCCGCGGCTCGCGCATTATGGCCGCAGCGTGCATCCTGACCCTGAGCGAAGGCAAGGGCATCAGCCGCGAACTGGGCACCCGTCACCGTGCGGCACTGGGCATCACTGAAACCACCGATGCCATTACCCTCATCGTGAGCGAGGAGACGGGCATCATTTCCACCGCACGCAACGGCAAGCTGACCCGACATCTCGACCGCAAGGCGCTTGAGGATCTGCTTTCCTCCCTCTATCAGCAAAAAGAAACCAGCCTGCTGCAGGGCCTGCTGGAAAAGACCAAGCTGCGCAAAGGAGGAGACTGATGAATACCGAGCCTAACAAGACCGAAAAAAAGACCGGAAAAATCGCCGCATTCTTTGCCGGACTTCCGCGCAAGCTGCCCTCCTTCATTCTCAAGAACTGGGCGTGGAAGCTTTTGTCCGTGTTCCTGGCCGTGTGTCTGTGGGCGTTTCTGATTATGCAGGATCCCACGCTCACCCGCGAGCGCATTTTCTCCGACGTCACCCTTAATATCGTCAACGCCGATACTCTGCGCCGCAACAGCGGTCTGGTGGTGCTCAGCGGCCTTGAAGAGGAAAATCTCAAGGCTCGTCTGCGCGTGGATGTGCCGCAGCGCGAGTACAACACCGTTACCGTTTCCAACTTCAATCCCCGCATCGACCTCAGCCGGATCTCCGGTGTGGGTGAACAGGAGATTCGTGTCTCCTTCACCTCCACCACGACCTACGGAATCGTGCAGGATATCATCCCCGATACCATCAAGGTGGTCGTGGATGAATATGTGACCAACTACCGCGTTCCGGTTACGGTGAATGTTACCGGCGACTATCCCGAAGGTTTCTATGGCTCCTCCGTTTCGGCCGACCCCTCCATCGTGGCGGTGAGCGGTCCGCGCTCGATTGTGGATCAGATTGCGCGCGTGGTTGTGGACTTTGACGTATCCCGCCTGAGCGCCCGCGAAGGCACTGTGCTCACCGCGCGCGCCATGCGCTATGTGGACATCGATGGAAACGACGTAGACAGCAGCCTGCTTGAGGCTACCAGCGCCAACACTGTACTGCGTACTGTGATCCTGACCCAGACGCTTTATCCTGTCCGTGAATTCCCGCTGGACGTGGACAGCATGGTGGAAGGCACTCCCGCAAAGGGATACTACGTCAAGGATGTATCCGTTTCTCCTTCTTCTCTTACTGCTGCGGGCCTTACCGATGCACTGGATTCCGTGGAGGCGCTGTTTGCCACCACGCCTGTGAACGTCTCCGGCGAGGACAGCAGCTTTACCCAGACGGTTCGCATCCGCAAGCCGTCTGAACTGAACTATGTGAGTAACGAAACCGTAACCGTATCTGTGGAGATTGCGCCTGTGATGGTGTCGAGCACTTTCGACAGCGCCAAGCTGTCCGTGCGCGGCACTGGAAGCGGTCTGAAAGCCTCACTGGGCAAAAAGAATGTTTCCATGGCGCTCACCGGCCCTGAGCTTCTGCTGGACGGACTGCGTTCCGGCGATGTAACGGCCTACGTAGACGTTTCCGCTCTCAAGGCCGGCGAGTACGAACTGCCCGTGCAGCTGCACATCGAGGATGCCGACCTTTCCGATGTAACATGGATCGCAACGCCTACCACGGTTTCCGTAACGCTCACCGAGACTGATTCCTGATGAAAGGAGCCGTTGAATGAACGGCTTTGCCAATTCCCTTCTTTCAATCCTTCTCAGCTGGATTCGCGCACTGGTTGCCAACATATGGGTAATCATCAACAGCGAGGACGGCGGCACAGCCTACCGCTTCTTTGCCCAGAACTGGCTGAATCTGCTGGTCGTCCTGCTTATCAGCGGCTTCATTGTTGACCGGATTATCTATATCATCCGCTGGCGGCCTCATTATGTGTGGCTGAGTCGAGTGGATCGCATGCGCAAAAAGCGCAGAAAAGCACCCGAATCCGGGCAGGAACCGGTTTTTTCCTCTGATCCTGTACCGGAAATCGCCGCATCTACAAGGGTTTATCAGCCTGTTCCCGTTCCTACCATTGCCTATGCGCCTGTCAAAACGGCTTACAGCAAACCTGCGGAAGTCTACACGCAGGTTTATGCGCCCACCGCTGCAGAGGAACCTGTTTTCGACGAACCCGTTTCGGAATGGGAAGAGGAAGAATGGCAGCCTGCAGCGGCGCAGGAGCGTCCTCAGCATGTTTCTGCTGATTACTACCGCGACATGCAGGCCGGATTTGCGCCCGCTGTTCCGCCCGAGCAGCTCTACGCTCCCCGCAGGCGTTCCGCCGTGCAGGAGCAGCCCTCTGCGCCTGTGCACCCCGGTCTGGATGATGAAACGTTCCGCCAGAGCGTCGGTCTACAGGAGGAGCAGCCCGAGCCTGTGGCCGTGATGCGCGCCCCGGCCTTCCGTCCCTTCACAGCCATCAAGGAGGAAAGCGAACCCGTGCGTCCGCAGAGCGCGCTTTCACGTTTGGCACGCCGCGCACGCACGCTGGTTGGCGTGGAGAATGACGATCAGCCGCTGACGATCCGCGATCTGCATTCCACCGTGGACGTATCCAAGGCGTTTCATGAGCCCGTGTATCCCCAATCCATGAAAATTGACGAATAAGCAGTGGTGCATTCAAGATGACATATCCGCTTCCACAAGCCTTTATCGCCCGCATGCGCGCCCAGCTGGGTTCGGATGCGGACGCTTATTTTTCCGCACTGGACAAACCCTATCTGCGCGGCGTACGCATCAACCCTCGCAAGAGCGGCGTGCCTGTTGAAGGCATGCTGAGCGCGGTGCCGTGGAATGCCGCGTATGGCCGTTACCTTGCGCAGGACAGCGCCGCAGGGCTTGATCCGCTGCATGAAGCCGGTGCATATTACATTCAGGAGCCCAGCGCCATGTCGCCTGTGGCGCTATTGAATCCTCAGCCCGGCGAGCGCGTGCTGGATCTGTGCGCTGCGCCCGGCGGCAAGAGCACGCAGATCGCCGATGCGCTCAATGGTGAAGGTTTGATTGTGTGCAATGAGCCCGTTCCCAGCCGCGCCAAAATCCTCAGCCGGAATATTGAACGCATGGGCGTAGCCAATGCGCTGGTGGTCAGCGCCGAGCCGGAAAAGCTCGCGCCGCTGTGGCCGGAGTGCTTTGACGCTGTGCTGGTGGACGCGCCCTGCAGCGGCGAGGGCATGTTCCGCCGCCATCCGGAAACCCGTGCCGAATGGGACGAAGGCTCGCCGGAGGGCTGTGCTGTGCGTCAGGAGTACATCCTGCGCTGCGCCGTTGAAATGCTCAAACCCGGCGGCAGGCTGGCCTACAGCACCTGCACGCTCAACGAAGTCGAAAACGAACAGGTTGTCAGCCATCTGCTGAGCAGTCATCCCGAGCTTCATGCCGTTCCCTTTGAAATGAGCATCGGCGATGGGAAAACCCTCAGCGCGCCCGATGGCATGGCACATCTGTATCCGCATGAGCTGGAGGGCGAAGGCCACTTCGTCGCATTGCTGCGCAAGGACGACGGCGAATCCGACGACCTTTTCCGTCCGGCACGCGAACAGCTTTCCGCGCCGCAAAAACCGTTTCTTGTCGCATATGAAGCATTCTGCAAGCCTTTTGCCGGTCTGCCCAGAGCCAATGCGCAGTTTGGCGACGTGCTATTGAGCTGTCCCGATCTGCCTCCGCTCAAAGGCATAAAAGTGCTGCGCGCAGGCGTACAGCTGGGCGGCCTGAAGGGCAAGGTTTTCGCGCCCGACCACGCGCTGGCCATGGCTCTCCCTCTGCCCTACGGCGTGCCGACGGTTCCGCTGAGCCGCGAGGACGCTCTGCGGTATCAGAGCGGCGAGACGATCGACGTACCGGAGGATGTGTCCGGTTACGCGCTGCCCACGTATCATGGACTGGCACTGGGCTTTGGCAAAGCCAGCAGCGGCCAGCTGAAAAACCATTATCCCAAGGGACTCAGACGTCCCTG
Source organism: Clostridia bacterium (assembly GCA_017938645.1). Next base: position 13,377 of record JAGBBE010000080.1, on the reverse strand, counting down.
ACCAAAGGAGCTCTGCCATTATGGAAACCATCCGTCTCAAAGGGATTGATCTTCCGGTTTCGCGCCTGTGCACAGGAGGCTGTCCGGCTGGCGAATACGGCTGGGGCAACGTGGATCATCAGCAAATCGAGGGCGCCATCCGCCGTGCATTCGAGCTGGGTGTGAACTTTTTTGACACAGCCGACACCTATGGCCTCGGCAAGTCGGAAATCAACATGGGTGAAGTGCTGCATGACGTGCGTTCACGCGTGGTCCTGGCCACGAAGTTCGGCGTGCGCGTTGAAGGGGGCCGCACCTTCTACGACAACAGCCCCGAGTATATCCTCAAAGCGCTCGACGCCAGCCTGAAACGTCTGAACACCGACTATATCGACCTGTATCAGATTCATTATCTGGACGGCGTAACGCCTGCCGAAAGCGTGATGGAAACCCTGATCCGCTGCAAGGAGGCCGGAAAAATCCGCGCCATCGGTCTGAGCAACGTCAACGAGGAACAGGCGGCGGCCTTTGCGCCCTATCAGGAGCATATCGCTTCCTTCCAGAATCATTACAGCCTTGCCCATCGCGATGAGGAGCCTGCCATGCGTGCCATCGCCGAGGATCTTGGCCTTGCCGCACTTACGTGGGGCAGCCTGGGTCAGGGCATTCTGACCGGCAAATACGGCGCCGATGTGCATTTTGAGTCCAACGACCGCCGCAGCCGCACCATCTATGACAATTTCTACGGTGAGAAACTTCTGAAGAATCTTCGCATCGTGGATGTGATGCGGCCCATCGCCGAAAAACACGGCGTAACGGTTTCCTCCGTGGCCGTTCGCTGGATTCTGGACCATCTGCCCCACAGCGTAGTCATCACCGGCATGAAGTCTCCTGCACAGGCCGAAGGCAATGCGCTTGCGCTCACGTTCCGCCTCACTGAGGAGGAGACCGCCTCGCTGGAGGAGGTTTCGCGCTGATTGCAAAAAGCAGCCGCTTGCTCACGGCTGCTTTTTTGTTTTTAAGCGGATAGCTCCATACACCTCTTCACCTCTGCCCCATCCACGGTTTCATGGAGCAGCAGTGAATCGGTCAGGGCTTCCCATGCGCTTCGGTAATGCTCCAGCACGTCGGCGGCCGTCTGTCTGCCCTGCTTGAGCCATTCCTGTGCCGCCATGTCCCTGTGCTGCTGACTGAAAAGATAGATTTCTTCATTTGCGGGAAGCATCCCCCATTCGCATACCATCCGCCGCGCAATCAACGCGGCTTTTTCGATGTCGTTGGACGCACCTGTGCTTACCCGGTCTGCGCCAAGGAGCATGCGTTCAGCCTCGCGTCCAGCGAGAGCCACAGCGATGTGGCACAAAAGTTCCTGCTTTTCGTGAAAGAGTTTTTCAACCGGAAGCGACATACTGTATCCTGCTGCGCCGCGCGAGGTGGGAATGATCGAGACCTTGGTCAGCTCGCTGTTTTCAAGAAGAGCAGCCGTGACGATGGCATGTCCTGCCTCGTGCGCCGCCGTGATGCGCCGCTCGTGTTCCTGACGTTTCAACCCCCGGCGCTCAGTTCCAAGGAGACTGACTTCCATCGCGGTTTTAACATCCTCCATCTCCACGAATTCAGCGCCGCGCTTCACAGCCAGAATGGCCGCTTCATTAAGCAGGCATTCCAGCTTTGCCCCGGAAAAGAGTACCGTTTGCCTTGCAAGCTCCGGCAGAGCCACCGTGTCGGAAAGCTTCAGCCTTCCGGCATGTACCTGAAGAATCCTCAGCCGTTCCTTCACGCCCGGCAGCGGCACTTCAATCTGCCTGTCAAAGCGTCCGGCACGCAGAAGAGCTTCATCCAGCGTATCTACGCGGTTGGTTGCCGCCAGTACGATCACACCGTCCTTTTGGGCAAAACCGCTCATTTCGGACAGAAGCGCATTGAGCGTCTGCTCGCGTTCATCGCTTCGATTGTCGCGTTTTTTGCCAATGGCATCGATTTCATCGAAAAAGATGACAGCCTTGCCGCATTTGCGCGCCCTGTGAAACAGTGTGCGGATGCGGCTCGCGCCCACGCCTACATACATCTCCACAAAGTCCGCGCCGTTGACGGCAAAAAACGGTACGCCAGCTTCGCCTGCCAGCGCTCTGGCCATCAGCGTTTTGCCTGTGCCTGGCATGCCGTAGAGCAGCACGCCGCGCGGAATCTGCGCACCGAGCCTCGCATATTTCTCGGGTTCGCGGATAAAGCTGACCAGGTCGCGCAAAGCCTCCATCGCTTCGTCATTGGCCGCTACGTCTGAAAAACGCGTGGATGGAATTTCGCTCTGACGGAATGTCATGCTTCCGCCTGCCAGTTCTTTCTGCTTCTGTTTGCGGCTCACAAACGCGGCAAGCATCACCAGCCCTACTAGCGCAAGGGCATATCCCAGTTCGGGTGTACGTTCAAACATTCCGGTTTTGATCATTTGCACAAGGAGCATTGCGCCCATCAATCCAAGCATGACCGGCGCGAGGCTGTTTTTCCTGTTCATCGGGACACCTCCATGTCGGTTTCGGTACACAGTATACAGAAACGAAATGTTGTTGTAAATGGTAGTTATTTCTGCCGTTTCCACGGTTTCTATGTTCAAAAAATGCGCATAGTAAGTCCGCATGGCTCAATGACTGCATTTGCGTCCGGAGAAAGACGAGCCGGGATGGAGGGAATTGGATGACGAAGAAGAAAAAGAAACAGACTGCTCCACCCAGTGAGCCTGAGCACCTTCTGACTGCAGATGATCCCTCTGCGCGCGACGCTGCGCTTACCGAGGATGCAGCACGCTCCGGCGACAGCGAGGCGCTTCGCGCAGGCAGCAAGGATGGAGCGTTTGACGATACCTTTGATGGAAGCGAAGAAGCAGAAGAGATCAGCGAGGAGTCGGAGCAGGAGAAACCACCCACGCCCAGACAGCAGCGCAAGGCCGAAAAGAAAGCTGCACGCGAACGAAAAGCCGCCTACTTTGCCCGTGAAAGCGACCTGACCAGCCGCGAGGCCTTGCGCCACGCGCGCACAAACCGCAAAGCTATGCGCGACATCGGCACACCCAGGACGCGCCGCACGGGCGTACCGCATCAAAGCCACGCATTGCGAACCACGCTTAGCGTCTTCTTTAGCCTTGCCGTGATCGCTTTTGTCGGCGTATATTTCGCTTTCGACGTGCCCAACTGGCAGCCGCTGGACATTGGCCGCATCACCGCCGCGCCTCAGACCGGTCTCATGTACGACCGCGAGGGGGCGCTTATTACCAAAATACGAGGTGCGGAAAACCGTGTCATCATTCCGCTGGAGGAGATTCCCCTTCAGACCCGTCAGGTCTTTCTGGCGGCGGAGGATCTGCGGTTTTATCAGCATGGCGGCATTGATATCATCCGTCTGTTCGGCGCGCTGGCGGCCAACATCCGCGAAGGCAGCTATGCACAGGGTGCAAGCACCATCACCATGCAGTTGATCCGTCAGAGCCATCTGAGTACGCAGAAAACCATCGCCCGGAAGCTGGAGGAGATGTGGCTGGCCGTTCAGCTGGAACGGCTGATGAGCAAGGACGAGATCCTGTCCATGTATCTTAATTACATCTATTTCGGCCGGGGCGCGTACGGCATTCAGGCGGCGGCGCAGGCCTATTTCGGCGTTGATGCAAAGGAGCTATCGCTTTCTCAGGCCGCAGCGCTGGCCGCCGCCATCAAAGCGCCCAGCTATTATGCGCTTGACGCCAGCGAAAGCGCCAACCGCAATCGCCGCGAATACATTCTGGACACGATGGTTACAGAGGGTATGATCGACCAGCCCACCCACGACAAAGCCTCCGCTGAAAAGCTTGCGGCCATTGATCAGCCCGCCGAGGCGCTTCCGCACGGCTGGTTTGTGGACGCGGTGCTCTCCGAGGCGGAAACGCTGCTCAGCATGTCCAGCGACCAGGTGCTCACCGGCGGTTTTGTGATCGATACCACCCTGAGCCGCGAGCATCAGGAGCTGCTGGAAGCGCAGTTTACCCGCGACGTCTTTCCATCCAACGCCTCCGACGGCACGCAGGTACAGGGAGCGGCGGCCTGTGTGGATACCCAAACCGGCGAAGTGCTGTGCATCGTCGGCGGACGAAGCTACGACGTGCGCCGCGGCTTCAATCGTGCCACGCAGCTCCGCCGTCAGCCCGGCTCGGCGCTGAAGCCGCTGGTGGTGTACGCTCCGGCCATCGACCGATTTGGCTACATGACGGCCAGCGTTCTTAAGGACGAGCCGACCAACTTCAACGGCTACAAACCGCGCAATGCCGGCTATACCTACTACGGCAATGTGTCGATCCGCTCCGCGCTCTCCTCCAGTCTCAACGTGGCCTGCGTGTCGCTGATGAACCAAATCGGCGTGCAGGCAGGCCGGGAGTACCTGCAGAAGGTGGGCATTCCTCTGGACGAACGCGATTCCAACCTCTCCCTGGCACTTGGATCGATGACCTACGGCGTCTCGCCTGTGCAGCTTGCCGCAGCCTATTCACCCTTTGGCAACGGAGGCACCTACCACCCTGCGCATTTCATCCGAAAGATCACCGATCCCAGCGGACGCGTCCTCTATCAGCACCGCACGGAGGGTACGCGCGTGCTCAAGTCCACCTCTGCCTTTCTGATGACCAGTCTGCTGCAGTCCGTGACATCCTACGGAACGGGTGCGAAGTTGTCCGCTGCCGGAACGCCCGTGGCCGGCAAAACAGGTACGGTCAACATGACCTCCGGCGGCAACCGCGACATCTGGATGGCTGCCTACAACAGCGAAATCTCCTGCGCCTTCTGGATGGGATTTGATGAACCGGACAACAGCCACAAGCTGCAAAGCTGGGTTTCCGGCGGTGACAATACCGCTGCCATGGCGCGCAATTTCTTCCGTGATCTGTACCGCGATAAAGAAAAGCCCCAGTTCACGCGTCCCGAAGGCATTGTGGCGCTGGAGATTGACAAGCAGGCCATCAAATGGCGCGGCGAGCCGATGCTGGCCGTTGATCTGACCCCGAAAACCTACCGTTACACCGAATACTTCACCGAGGATAACCGTCCCACGAAAAAAAGCGACGTCTGGACGCCGCCGCGCTCGCTCAATTCCTTTTCCATCGGCCACAACGACAGCGGTTATCCGCTGCTCAAACTTCAGCCTGCCGATACCGCGCTTTACCGCGTGCAGCGCGACACCTACGGCGAAAGCTTCATTCTCACCGAGCTCTACGGCGGACAGGGCGAAACCCTCTACTATACCGATACCACCGCCAAGCCCGGCATCGTCTACACCTACCGCGTGATTCCCGTGCATGCCGAGCTGCTCAACAACGGCGTTCTGCTCGAAGGCGTGCAGAGCGTACAGGTGGCGCAGGCCAATCTGCCGGGCGGCGGATTATGGAGCCGTATCCGCGATCTGTTTGGTTCCGATGACGAAGACGATGACGCCGTTACCAGCATGACGGAAAATCAGGCTTCGATGTTCTGGACGGATTGAATCAGACAGCACAAAAAGTCAGGAGGCATAATGCTTCCTGACTTTTTGTGCTCCATGGGGTTTTACAGATGATCGTGCAGCCATTGATTCACGATCGAAAAATCGGTTTCCTGCATAAAAGGATGCTCGCTGTTTTCTGATATCGTTACTTCACATCCAAAACGGCTGGCAAAATCGTGTATGACCGCACTGGATTGCAGATTGTCCCTTCCGGCATAGAGGATGCTTGTGGGAATTCGCCATTGCGAAACAGGATGTGATAACACATACTGGAAATAGGCCCATGTCATCATATCAACAGGCGTATCGATTTCCTGTTCCTGCTCAAGGCGCTCCTCCGAGATGTCAAACCACAGAAACATCTGCCGGATCAGGTATTCCATATCCACAATCGGAGACTGAAACAGACATTTTCGGAACGGATAGTTCTGACAGACGTTCAGGCTGAAGTATGCTCCAAGACTGCACGCATAGAGGGATACCTCCTTCCAGCGTCCAAAGACATACTCGCAGATGATCTTCAGATCATGCATACCGTTCCAGATATCGCATCGCCTGTCTTCAGCTTTTCTTTCACCGTGCTGCGGCAGATCAAAGCTGATGGTCTGGCATCCGCGCAGAGCAAGAATCTGTGCAATTCCCTCAGCCGCTTCTTTAGACGACATCTTCCCGTGCACACACAGACAGACTTTTTCCGAGGATTCTCCCCAGATCAGCGCCGGTATTCCTTCGATTTTCTGACTGATTACACGCACTGCCTGCTCTTCCCTCGTCACTTCAGTTTTTCCGGATTCAGCGCTTCCAGCTCCGGCGTTACGAACAGGCCGTCCTTGCGGATCAGCTCGTCATCGAACCAAATCTCGCCGCCGCCGTATTCAGGCGTCTGGATGCATACCAGATCCCAGTGGATTGCGCTGTGGTTGCCATTGGGGCATTCGTCATAGCAGCCGCCGGGCGTAAAGTGGAAACTGCCTGCGATTTTCTCGTCGAAAAGCGTGTCCTTGATGGCCTTGGTGATGTAGGGATTGACGCCGATGGCAAACTCGCCCACGTATCTTGCGCCTTCGTCGGTATCGAAGATCGCGTTGCAGCGCTCGGTATCGCTGCTTTCTGCCCTGATGATTTTGCCGTTTTCGAAGGTCAGCTTCATGCGTTCGAAGACCACGCCGTTGTAAAGGCTGGGCGTGTTGTACTGCAGAACGCCGTTGACGCTGTCGCGGACGGGCGCGCTGAACACCTCGCCATCGGGAATGTTGGCCTGACCGGCGCACTTGATGGCCGGCATGCCCTTGATGGAGAAGGTCAGATCCGTGCCGGGGCCGATGATGTGCACTTTGTCGGTGCGCTCCATGCGCTTTACCAGCTTGTCCATGGCAAGGCTCATTTTGCCGTAGTCGAGATTGCAGACGTTGAAGTAGAAGTCCTCAAACGCCTCCACGCTGGTTTCCGCCAGCTGCGCCATGCTGGGCGTTGGATAGCGCAGCACCACCCAGCGGGTCTTTGCCACGCGGATTTCGCCGTGCACCTTCTGAGAGTAGTGCTGCATGTACAGCTTCATTTTATCAGCAGGCACGTCGCTGGTTTCGTAGTTGTTGGAACCGGCGCGGATGCCGATGTAGGCCTGAACGCTTGACATACGCTCGGCGTCAACGCGGGCCTCTTCCTCCCACTTTTCCTTCGTGCCGTTCATAAGCAGCGCGCGCTGCACCGCGGGCTCGCGCAGCCATACGATGGGCTCTGCGCCTACGGCATAGGCCTCGTTCACCAGTGCGCAAACCAGTTCCGTTTCGCGGCCGGTATTTTCAATCAGCACGCGTTCGCCTGCCTTGAGCGCACAGGAATAGCGGATCAGCTGACGGGCGAGAATGTCAATGCGAGGGTCTTTCATGTTTCTTCCTCCAGCAGATGATTTTGTGAATCCATTTCTGCACCGGCTGTTCCACGCCATAGGTCATGATCATGGCAGCCAGAATGGCCACCGAATAGCTCAAAAGCGTATAGGCCATCTGCAGATTGTGATCAGTATGCAGCAGTTCGGTGTTGGGAAACCATGCCTTTCGCATTTCCACTGCAAGCACCTGATGCCAGATATAGAGGTTCATCGAGATCGTCGAAAGGAAGCGCATCAGCCGGTTATCCAGCAGCTTCTGCACAATGCGCGGCCAGAAGGCGGCTGACAGCATCATCACCATCAGCGTAACCGTAAGCGGAACCCTCACCGACATCTGCGACAGGCGAAGCGCTGCATGCCCGGCTGCACTGGCGGAGGACTGCACGCGCAGGATGCGGATGAGCACCCATACGCCCATGGCAAAGAGGATCATGCCGGTGAGTCCGATCAGCAGCCGCTCATTTTTTCGCGCCTTCTGAACCCACAGCCGCATGCGCACATAGATCATAGCGCCGAGGAATCCCAGCGCGTACACGTCCAGGAACGACGGAAGCTGATTGATGAGCATGTTGGTGTCCTGTGCAAAGCGGCTCACGCAGAAGCGGTACGTCCAGCCGGCCAGCGTCATCGCAGCCAGCGTGATGGCCGGGTGCCTGCGCATACAGCGCGCCAGCAGCGGGAAAATGAGGTAGAACTGCATCTCCACGCAAATCGTCCACAGCGCCACGTTCAGCGGCGTACCGATGTACGTGGCTGGCCAGAACAGGAAGGTAAACGTGAGATGTGCAGTTACGTCATGCGCCATGCGGGCGGTCGAATGGTACAACCCCTGCGGAATGGCGATGAAGAACAGCGCGAAGAGAACCGCTGTGAGATACGACGGCAGAATGCGCGTCAGCCTGCGCAGGTAGAAGTCGCCTGTTTTGGGTACAGGCGTGCGTTCTACGCGATTTCTCGCAAAGGGAAGATAGAGCAGAAAGCCGCTCAGGAGAATCATGCCGTCTACAAAGACATAGCTGGAGCGCGTCCAGAAGTCAAAGCTGACGTTCCTGCCGAAAATATGCGCATACTGTCCCAGCCAGCTCTGCTGCCAGAAGTGATAGTTGACCACAAAGAGCACCATCAGCGCGCGGAAACCGTACAGAACGCCGATTTCCAGCCGCTTGGGCGCAGGCGTTTTAGAGGACTGACTCATCGTTTTCCTCCGTTGCGGGCGTTTCTTCGGCAATGGCTTCCTCTGTCATCTCCGGCAGCGGAAGCTGCGTGGACGGCAGATCAAACTCTCCCTTGCGGGTAAACTTGTACACGGTTTCCTCAGATGTGCTGATGTCGCGCAGGCTCATGCCGTTTTTGTCGATAGCGGAAAGCTTGTGGGTCACGGTCATGCTGTCCGGATCAGTGCCGGTAAAGACGCTGAAATTGTTCACGCGGAAATACAGCTTTTCACCAAGCAATTCGCAGGTTCCGTCAGGATTGAAAACAGCCTCCTTGCCGCTGGTGGACTCCCACTGGCCCAGAATCAGATAAGCGCGGCGCTCGAGCTTCTTATCCTTGGTATCACGGTATCCCACTGCGCGCTGATAGAAGGGCAGCGCCTCGTACGGCTTATCCTCGTCGTACAGCTTTTCTGCGTACAGATAGGCAGCCTCCTGATACAGCGCGTTCAGTTCGCTGCTGCGCTCCAATGCTTCCAGCTCCGTGACCACGGTGAAGTAGTCTTCTTTTCCCATGGCGTCCTGCGCTTTCTGGGGTGCATCGCCGTAGTACTCGTCCCAGCATGCATCGGCTGCTTCTTTTTCGCCCAGCGCTTCAAAAGCACGGGCAGCGGCAGGCAGATCGCCGGTCTCCTTGATCTGATCGGCCAGCTGATAGCGGCAGGCAGCGGCTCGCTCCTCAGCCGCATCGGTTCCGATGGCGTCGTAAAGCGCGGCTGCTTCTTCCAGCCTGCCTTTCTTTTCCATGTCGGCGGCTTCTTCCATGGACAGTTCGTTCAGCCGTTCTTTGGCGCGGCTGCTGGTCATGGAAGCAAGCAGTTCCTCAGCGCTGTCCTTCTCGCCTTTTTCCAGCAGAAGTTCCGCCTGCTGGTACTGCGCCTCCTCCAGCTTTGTTTTGCTGTCCTTGTAGCTGCCAAGAGCGGTATAGGCTTCAATAGCTGCGGCGTAATCCTGCGCGGAAAGCAGCATTTCGGCCATTTCATATCGGCACAGCCGGATTTTGGTCTTACTGTCCTTGTAGCCGTCAAGCGCCTCATAACGGGCGATGGCGGATTCATACTGGCCGTTTTCGCGATCCGCCTCAGCCAGATTATACCGAAGCGTGCGAAGCTGCTTCTGGGCATCCTCGTAGTCGACGATTTCACCGAGCATCTGCTCAGCCTGCGCGGTATCTCCGGTTTCGAGCGCAGCCATGGCCAGATTGTAGCTGCATTCATCCATGCGCGTCTGGGCGTCACTGTAGTCCGCCACCTGCGCAAAGAGCTCTCTGGCTTCGGTAAAACTTCCCGCCTGCATCAGCATTTCAGCCTGCGCATATACGCAGGTTTTGGCCTGACCTTCGCTGTCCAGATAGCCGGAAATGCTCTCAAACAGCTCCTGTGCCTTGATGAAATCGCCCTGCGCCTTGATCTGATGGGCATGCTGATAGGTACAGTCGTTGCCCTTGGCCTGTGCGTCGGCATAATCGCCCGCCAGCTGATACCACTGACCGGCGTTTGCGAAGTTTTCCTCACGCATGGCGTTTTCGGCCATGGTGTAGTAGGCCTTCTTCACCAGTTCAGCGGAATCCTCATAGTCCGGAATGGTTTCCCATTCTGCAATGGCGCTTTCATACGCGCCGTTCTCCATGTGCTTCTGGCCCAAAAGATAGGTACACTTCTTCACCCATTCCGATGCGTCGCTGTAGTCCTCAAGACCTGCAAACAGAACGCGCGCGGCAATGTGGCTGCCGCTTTCCGCCATCACCTTTGCCTGACGGAAGGTGGTTTCCATGAGCATTTCAGCGCTGTCCTCGTAATCGCCCAGCGCCTGATATTTTTCCGCCGCAGCCTCAAAGCTGCCCGCTTCCAGATACAATCCGCCCAGCTGGTAGGAAGCCTTCTTCGCCAGATCGGCGCTGTCCTTGTATGTTTCAAGCGCTGCAAAGCCCGATTCCGCAGCCACAAGCGCTTCCTCGCCGCCTGCATTCAGCTGGGAAAGCGCCTTCTGATAGTCGCATTCCACAATCTGATCTGCCGAATCCTTCCAGTCTTCCAGCGAGACAAAGGCGGCGCGCGCCTGATCGAAATGACCGTCGCTGAGAAGATCCATCGCGGTCTGGTACTGAACCATCGGCACGCCCCAAATCACAGCTGCAGCTGCAACCAGAGCCACAATCACCAATGCCGTGAGCACACGGATGCGCTGCCTGCGTTTGCGGCGTTTGGCCGCGCGCTGCTTTTCCTGGTTTTCCTGCAGAATGTTGTTATCCTCTCGCGCCTTGCGTGCTGCCTCAGACAGCTTCTTTTCATGCGCAGCAACCACATGCGTCACATTTTCCCGACTGAAGCTGGCAAACACCGCCTCGCGGCGGCGATCACAGCGGCAGCAGCGGTCGCTCTCGTGCGCATTTGCGCGTCCGCACACGCAGACCCATACTTCCTCCTGCATCTGCGGATAACCTGCGGCATCCTTACCGGCCACAAAGCGCAGTTCATCCAGCGCACGTCCTGCCGGAAGCGCGTTGGACGTATAGTGCGCCATCTGCGCCTCCTCCTTGCGCCAGATGGTCGAGTCGTCAAACCAGACCTTCTCGATCACCAGATCGACGCCTTCAACCCCACGCCATTCGCTGGGCAGAATCACCACGGTGAAGCGCTCGCCCACACCTGCCTTCAGCCCCAGCACGCGCTCGGACTGGCGGAAGATGAGCTCATCCTCCTGATCATAGCAGGCCAGCGCGACCTGCACAGACACAACCACCTTGTCGCTGAGGTTGTTCATCACGAAAGTACATTCGGCGTCATCATCCGTGGGCATGGCATACTGCCACAGTTCCACCGGACAACTCAGATCGATCTTCATGGCAAACCCTCCTGTTACCAGGTATAAATCATCCACTCTCCGAGCAGACCCTCGCTGAAGGTAAGCATCAGCGTCACATTGATTTCTTCTCCGCTTTGGTTCATCTGTGCGGTGTAGGATAACGTTGTATACGTTCCGTCATTTTCCATCACGGCAAAGGGCGCGTTGAAGCCGTCGCCATACAGAATGGACTGACTGCCGTAGATCCTGCCCTCGCCGTCGGAGGCAAAGGCTGCGAGAACACTCTCAAGCGCATCGCCTGTGCGGATGCCGCGCGGACCCGCCACACGGCTGTCCGACACAGAAAGCACATCGGCCGTTCCGTTGCTTCCGGCGCTGAGATAGGCTGCCTGCCACTGGGCGGTGGTCATTCGGTCATTTTCTGCGATGATGGATTCGATTTCTGCCGTTTCTCCCAGAAGCGCATTCAGCTCATCAGCCGTAACCGTGCGGAAGTCCACACCGGAGAAAGCCAGATCGTTTTCGGAGAACATGGCGGCAGCATTTGCCACGGTGTAGCCTTCCGCGTCCTCCTCGGCCAGCACCCAGGTGACCATGGCGTTTTCCACCGTACGAACAGCCTCCAGATTGGCCTCCACCTCAGCAGCGGTGATGTACTGGTACAGACCATAGACACGGATTTCGGTCACGATTCCGTTTTCCAGAACAAAACGCACGCCCGCATCGGTATAACGGTCTTCACCGGCTTTCACATGCATAGCACACTGCATACCGGTGATCACATTGTGCTCGTCATGCTGCGCCCAGCCCCAGTAGGCCGCGGTGGGCATCTGATCCTGCTGATAGAGCACGGCAAAGGTTCCATCGCCCAGCAGATACGGGTTCTGCGTACCGAAAGCCTCCATCAGCTTTTCCTGCGTGCTGCCGATTTCGATGCCTCGCACGCAGGGATAGCCCGCATCCGTCAGCGAAACAGCCTTGAGAATGCTGGCAGCGCTCAATTCCGGCTGATTGTAATACAGCGTGGCGAAATCATACAAAAAAGCGTATCCATCCTCCGTCAGCGCGTCCTCGCCCACCGGCTGATTGAGCGGTTCAAGGCTGATCGTATCGCGAAGCGCCTGATCAATCCACGCGCTCAGCTCTGTTTCATCCAGCACAACCATTTCCTGTGCAAGGGTCATGGCCGGAAAAAAGCAGCACATAACCATCAGCGCCATCAAAAACAGCCAAATCCGTTTCAGAATACTCATTCCTTTCTTTGATTGCATAAATGTTACGACTTTCCCATTTGATATTGTACATGAAAATCAAGGAATTGTATAGTGTACGGCCTTCGTTTTTTACAAACATGTGACGCTGTTCACAATTTCGTCAGGAGCATCTTTTAACAGACATGACGTGATTTATACAGCTCAAACGTTGCTTTTTATGCTATACTGATTCCGGAAGTCACGCCAAGGAGGAAAAATAATGAAACGGACTGCGCTGATACTGACGCTTCTTCTGGCTTTGCTGCTGACGACTGCCTGCCACACCGACAACGATCCATGGCCGGTTAATGGCAATCTTGATACGCCCACCGCCACATCGGTCGCAACGGAGATTCCCGCCCCGACTGCCGAACCAACGGTTACGCAGGCTCCCACGGCCATGCCTGAACCCACTGAAGTACCCGGCGGCAGCGAGGAGCCGGGCATCAACGGCTGAAAACTTCTGCATACGACAAAAGGAGCGTCTGTTCAAAACAGACGCTCCTTGTTGTTTGTTCTTCTGAACGCATCCAAGTTCGCAAAAAGTTTTCACTTCATGCGGATCTGGCTTGTCCCGAATTACTCGATCACAGAAGCAACAACGCCGGAACCAACGGTGCGGCCGCCTTCACGGATAGCGAAACGCAGGCCCTGCTCGATGGCGATGGGGGTGATCAGGGTGATCTCCATGTCGATGTTGTCGCCAGGCATAACCATCTCAACGCCTTCGGGCAGC
>JAGBBE010000079.1 GCA_017938645.1 Clostridia bacterium | reverse complement strand
TTGGCGGCGGTTTCGGCAGCCATCGGAGCGGCGAAGGGGGTGGACTTCTTGCTTCCGCGGAAGCCCAGGCCGCCAGCGCTGGCCCAAGACAGGGCGTTGCCGTTGGTATCGGTCAGGGCTTCCGCGGAAGCAAGAAGTCCACCCCCTTCGCCGCTCAGATGGCTGCCGAAACCGCCGCCAAGGCTGCTATGGAATTCGGCCTCAAGACCGTTGAAGTGTACGTGAAGGGCCCGGGTTCCGGCCGTGAAGCCGCCATCCGTAGCCTGCAGGCCGCTGGTCTGGAAGTCAACATGATCAAGGACGTGACTCCCATTCCCCACAACGGCTGCCGTCCGCCCAAGCGTAGAAGAGTGTAATTGGAGGTACAACCCAAATGGCAAGATATACCGATTCCGTATGCCGTATGTGCCGTCGTGAGGGCACCAAGCTCTTCCTCAAGGGCGAAAAGTGCTTCTCCACCAAGTGCGCGCTGAACAACCGTCCCACCCCTCCTGGCCAGCATGGTCAGGCCCGTCAGCGCAAGGCCAGCGAGTACGGCCTGCAGCTGCGTGAGAAGCAGAAGGCCCGCCGTGCTTACGGCCTGATGGAAGGCCAGTTCAAGCGCACCTTTGACCGCGCTACCGGCATGAAGGGCATCACCGGCGAGAACCTGCTCCAGCTCCTCGAGCTGCGTCTGGACAACGTCGTGTACCGCAGCGGCCTGGCCGCCAGCCGTGCTCAGGGCCGTCAGGTCGTGTGCCATGGTCTGATCACCGTCAACGGCAAGAAGGTTGACATTCCTTCCTACTCCGTCAAGGTCGGCGACGTGATTTCCGTTCGCTCCACCAAGAAGGATCTGGTCATTTTCAAGGCCGCCAAGGAAGGCTCCGGCCGCGTCATCCCCAAGTGGCTGACCGTGGACCTGGAGAACCTGAGCGCCACCGTTTCCGCGCTGCCTCAGCGTGACGACGTCGACCTCACTCTGCAGGAGAACATGATCGTCGAGTACTACTCTCGTTAATCTCCTGCTTTCCTCCCTCAAACAAGTGGCTTAAAACAGGAGGATAAACCGAATGATCGAAATCGAAAAAGCGCGCATCGACTGTGTGGAATTGAGCCCCGACAGCTCGTATGGCAAGTTCGTCATCGAGCCTTTGGAGCGCGGCTTTGGCAACACGCTGGGCAACGCCCTGCGCCGTGTACTGCTCAGCAGTCTTCCCGGCGTCGCCGTAACCAGCATCAAGATCGAAGGCATTCAGCATGAGTTCTCCACCGTTCCCGGCGTTACCGAGGACGTAAGCGAGATCATCCTGAACCTGAAGACCCTGTCTGCCAAGCTGTATTCCGAACAGGCGAAGACCGTTATGCTCGATGTCAAGGGCCCCGCTGAAGTGACCGCCAAGGACATCGCCGCGGACGATGAGCTCGAGTTCATCGACCCCGATCTCCACATAGCCACCCTCAACGAGGACGCCCACCTGCAGATGACGCTGACCATCGACAAGGGTCGCGGCTATGTGAGCGCGGATAAGAACAAGTATCCGAATATGCCCATCGGCGTGATCCCGATCGACTCCATCTTTACTCCCATCAAGAAGGTCAACTACACCGTGACCGATACCCGCGTGGGCCAGATCACGGACTATGACAAGCTGACCCTCGAAGTGTGGACCGATGGCAGCGTTCAGCCCGACGAGGCGATCAGCCTCGCCGCCAAGATCCTCACTGAGCATCTCAGCCTCTTCGTGAGCCTCACCGATCAGGTGACGACCATTTCTTTCACCGATCAGGAAAGCAACGACAAGGACAAGGTGCTCGAGATGACCATCGAGGAGCTGGATTTGAGCGTGCGTGCTTACAACTGCTTGAAGCGCGCCGGCATCAATACAGTTGCCGAGCTGGTGCAGCGCAACCAGGAGGACATGATGAAGGTGCGCAACCTGGGCCGCAAGAGCCTGGAAGAAGTCGAGCAGAAGCTCGAAGCGCTCAATCTGTCCCTTCGTCCCAGCGACGAATAACTGACCGATCCGCATAAGGAGGAAATATACCATGGCACAGCGTAAATTGGGCCGTACCGCCGATCAGCGCAAGGCTCTCCTGCGCAATCAGGTGACCAATCTGCTCTGGTATGGCCGTATCGAGACCACCGAAGCCCGCGCCAAGGAAGTGCGCCGCGTGGCTGAGCGTCTCATTACCCTGGCTGTTAATGAGTACGACAAGACTGTTGAAGTGACCAAGGAAACCCACAACGATAAGGGCCAGCTGGTCACCCTGAATCTCGTCAATGACGCCCCCAGCAAGCTGCATGCTCGCCGCATGATCATGAGCTACCTCTACGAGCTCAAGGACGTGCAGCGCGCTGACGAGGACAAGGCCGATTGGAAGGAGCGCACCAAGGACGTGAAGTATCCCGTCGTTGAGAAGCTCTTCCGTGAATATGGCCCCAAGTTCCGTGCTCGCAATGAGGAAAAGAAGTGCGCCGGTGGCTACACCCGCATCTACAAGCTCGGACCCCGTCGCGGCGATGCTGCCGAGATGTGCGTGATCGAGATCCTCTAAGGAGGGGCACACCTGCGGTGGGCGAATGTAATCGCTACGTTCGCCGTGCGCAGCACGCCCTGCACCCGTGGACTGCCCTTCGGGCAGAGTCGCGAGCGCAGTTGGGTTCAATTGCACAATACGCCGACGTACATACAGGTACGTCGGCTTTCTTGTATTGTGGCAATTATGCTTGCGTTCTGCCGGTACATTTGATATGATTCTTTTGCACGCTTTGGCATACAATAGGGCTGAGGTGTGGCGGATGAAAGATCGTGATTCCCTGCTGATCAGGCAGATTGACCGCTGGCTGGAGGCCATGGAACGGCTTCAGCTGGCGGAATATGTGCGTTATGTGGATGACCGCAGACGGATGTTCTGGACGCATTTCTGGTCAGGCGTGGTGCGCGGATTGGGCATGGCGGTCGGGTTTACGATCCTCAGCGCTGTGCTGGTATGGATTTTGCAGGATCTGGCGCGCAGAAACCTGCCGCTGATCGGCGATGCTCTGGCGGAAATCGTGAATGTGGTTCAGCGTCAGCTGGAATAAAGGAGCTTTATGGGACTGTTACTCGGGGTTGCACTGGCGTCGCTGGGGCTGGATCTGGCTTCAAAGTGGCTGGCTGCGCGTTTTTTGCAGGACGAAGTCATCCGGCTCGGGTGGCTTGTGCATCTGGAATGCACGAAGAACACAGGCATGGCGTTTGGCATGATGGCTGGAAATGTCGCTGCCAATCTGCTCCTGCCGCTGGCGGTGATCCTTGCAGGCGCGCTTCTGATGCGTCATTACCGCTCCACCGCGTTCACCCGCACAGCCTGCGGACTGATTCTGGGCGGATTTGTCGGAAATTTCGCCCAGCGGCTCGTACAGGGCTATGTGCTGGATATGATCTATTTCCCGTGGCTGCCGTTTTTTGTGTGCAATGTCGCGGATATCTGCATCTGCTTTGGAGTGGCGCTGCTGGCGTTCAGTTTGCTGCTGCGTCCGCAGGACTGGGAGGAAAAGAAACATGCCGAGAATTGAGTTTGACGCCCCGCAGCAGGCGCGGCTGGACGTGCTGTGCGCCGAGGCGGCCAATACAAGCCGCTCGCAGGCGGCCAAGTGGATAGAAAGCGGACTGTGTACCGTGAACGGAACGGTTCAGACCAAGACGTCCTTCAAAGTCGGCGCGGGCATGAAGCTGACCCTCGACATTCCGGAAGCTGTTGAATCGACGGTGGAAAAGGAGGATATCCCGCTGGAAATTCTCTATGAGGATGAGGACGTGGCGGTTGTCGTCAAACCCTGCGGCATGGTCGTACACCCGGCAGCAGGCAACGAAAGCGGCACGCTCGTCAATGCGCTCCTGTTCGCCATGGATGACCTCAGCGGCATCGGCGGCGTGAAGCGCCCGGGTATCGTTCACCGCCTCGATAAAGATACGAGCGGCCTTCTGATGGTCGCCAAAAACGATATGGCGCATCAGAGTCTGAGCGACCAGCTGCGCGAACGCAGCATGGAGAAGCACTATCTGGCCGTGGTGGACGGCTGTATGAAGGAAGAAAGCGGTCTGGTGGACAAGCCCATCGCCCGCAGCAAAAAAGACCGCAAAAAAATGGCCATCGATCCCGAAGGCCGCGATGCGCTGACCGAATGGACGCTGGTCGAAAACCTCAAAAATGCCGCCCTTCTGGACGTGCACATTCTGACGGGCCGCACCCATCAGATCCGTGTGCACATGCAGAGCCTTCATCATCCGGTGGCGGGAGACCCTATCTACGGCGCCAAAAACGGCGTAAAAGTCCCGCGCCTGATGCTCCATGCCCACACCCTGTCCTTCAACCATCCGCGCACCGGCGAACGCCTGTACTTCAAAGCCGACCCACCACCTGAATTTGCAACTGCACTCACCAAACTAAAAAAATAACCCGAAGCAAACCCAAACCGGTTTTCTTCGGGGAGAGCGCGAGAGGGGAGCTTCTTTTTCAAAAGAAGCTCCCCTCTCGCATTTTCGTTATCGATATTACACACTCGTCAAAATTTCCTGATACGTAGGCATCGGCCAGTAGTCGCTGGCGGTGACGGTCTCAAGGGCGTCGCCGGCGGCACGCACACGAGCCATGGCCGGAAGGACGACGTCGCGGGTAAACTCAGCCTTCTGGAGCATGGGCGAAGTGCTGTGCATGCGCCTGAGAGCGGATTCGAGATCATCAGCGGCGTGGTAGAGGGTATTGGTTTCATTGCTCAGGGTGGTGAGCAGGGCGGTCTCGGCGTCGGAAGCAAGGGAAGGCATGACGTTGGCCTTGAAGTGCATCTCCTCAGCCACGTCGCGCGTGTAGCGGATGGCAGCAGGCAGGATCATGCGGCGGGCGATGTCGAGCATGCTCAGAGCTTCGATGTCGATAACCTTGACGTAGTTCTCCAGCTTGACTTCGCAGCGGCTTTGCACCTCCTGCGCTGTGTAGACCTTCTGACGTTCGAACAGGTCGATGTTCTTCTGGTCGACATAGTGCGGCAGAGCATCCACCGTGGTACGCAGGTTGGAAAGTCCCCGGCGCTCAGCCTCCTCCACCCATGCCTGATCGTAGCCGTTGCCGTTGAAGATGATGCGCATGTGATCCTTCAGCGTACGTCGGATGAGCTGGTCAACGGCAACAGTGAAATCGGGAGCCTGTTCGAGTTCGTCGGCCATCTTTTCCAGCACATCGGCGATGGCGGTGTTGAGCACGACATTGGGGCCGGAAATGGACTGTGAGGAGCCGAGAGAACGGAACTCAAACTTGTTGCCGGTGAAGGCAAAGGGAGAGGTGCGGTTGCGGTCGGTGGAGTCCTTGGGGAACTTGGGCAGGATGTGCACGCCCAGACGCATCTGACTGGGAGTATGCTCCTCGTATTTGGAGGCGTTGACGATGCTTTCAATGATGGCGTTGAGCTCGTCGCCCAGGAAGATGGACATGATGGCCGGCGGCGCTTCCGCTGCGCCAAGACGGTGATCGTTGCCGGCGTAAGCAACGGTGACGCGCAGAAGATCCTGATACTCATCCACTGCAGCAATCACCGCAGAGAGGAAAACAAGGAACTGTGCGTTTTCGCTGGGCGTATCGCCCGGATTGAGCAGGTTAAGGCCGGTGTCGGTAGACAGGGCATAGTTGTTATGCTTGCCGGAGCCGTTGACGCTTCCGAAGGGCTTTTCATGAAGCAGACAGACCATGCCGTGTTTGTTGGCAACCTTCTTCATGATGTCCATGGTCAGCTGATTGTGGTCGGCGGCGATGTTGACGGTGGAGAAGATCGGCGCAAGCTCGTGCTGCGCAGGCGCAGCCTCGTTGTGCTCGGTTTTGGCCAGCACGCCCAGCTTCCAGAGTTCCTCGTTGAGCTCCTTCATGTAGGCCTGGACGCGGGGCTTGATCACACCGAAATAGTGGTCGTCCATCTCCTGACCCTTGGCAGGCTTTGCGCCAAAGAGCGTGCGTCCGGTGACCATCAGGTCGGGGCGCTTGCGGTAGACTTCCTTATCCACCAGGAAGTATTCCTGCTCCGCACCCACTGTGGGGAAAACGCGAACCACATTGGTGTGGCCGAAAAGACGGAGTATGCGCAGCGCCTGCTTGTTGAGCGCCTGCATGGAGCGCAGCAGCGGCGTCTTCTTGTCCAGTGCCTGTCCGCCGTAGGAGCAGTAGGCCGTGGGAATGCAGAGGGTACCGTCCTTGATGAAAGCATAGCTGGTGGGATCCCAGGCGGTGTAGCCGCGCGCTTCAAACGTGGCGCGCAGACCGCCGGACGGGAAGGAGGATGCATCCGTTTCGCCGCGCACAAGCTCCTTGCCGCTGAACTCCAGAAGCACCTTGCCGTCCTGCCGGGGCGCGATGAATGCGTCGTGCTTTTCGGCAGTTACGCCGGTCATGGGCTGGAACCAGTGGGTATAATGGGTCGCGCCCATCTCCAGCGCCCAGTCCTTCATGGCGTTGGCAACCACGCCGGCCACGGCAGGATCCAGCGAGCGTCCCTGCTCAGTGGTGCGCTTGAGGGCGCGGTAGGTTTCCTTGGGCAGACGGCTCTGCATCAGCGCGTCGTCAAAGACATACGCGCCAAAAATTTCGTCAGGATTCGGCATATGGTATCATCCTCTGCTTAATCATTTGTACTGCCTTCGGGCAGGGCAAGGAAGTCGGACAGCGCAGCCAGCGTGCGCACGCCTGCGCCGGGCAGCAGGCTGTTCCAGTCGGGCTGAAGAGGCGCGGGAATGATTTCGGGATCCCACTTCTTGCGGCTTGCGCCTTCGAGGGTCAGTTCAATTGCTTCGTCAGCGCTGGAAAGGGTCAGCGTCGCGGAAATCTCAGTGGCGGCAGACTTGCGCTCCTCGCTCACAAAGCGGGATGCAAGCGCTGCTTCCACTTCCTCAAAGGCGTCGCCTTCCACAGGCGAGAGCGTGAGGGAGAGGTTGCAGGCATATACGTCGCGGTTATCGGCGTCCTTGCTTTCGACGATCTCGTTTTTGAGGGTGAAGGCGATAGCAAAGGGCTCCACGGTTTCGTCGGACACGGTGAAATCAGCGGTGATTTCACGCTCGAAGGTGCCCTGCGTAACCTTCACGCCGGTCATGCTGCTGTACTCCTGGTACTTCAGCGTGATCAGCTGGTTTTCGCTTTCCATGGCGATGGTATTGTCATCCGGCAGATCCTCGCTGCCCTTCACGCGGTCGTAGCAGAGGGTGAAGGAGCCGAATGCGGAATCATACATGGGAAGCTTGAGGCTCAGCGACAGGGTCTCGCCCTTGAGACTGACGACGCGGGAGATGGTGAGGTCATCGGTAAGGGGCAGGGCGTCGATGCAGTCGAAATACCACTGCTGATAGACCGGGCTGAGGTAATCGGCCATATCCTCGCCAAGCACGATCGTAAGAGCGTCGAGCGCTGCGGTATCGTTGAAAAGCTCAAACACCAGCTGCTTAACCTCGGCCTTGACTGCAGAGGGCGTGATGGCGTAGTCCACCTGCATGGTGGCGGTGCCATCCTCCAGCTTGTCGAGAATCGCGCTCTGACGGTAGCCTTCGATCCAGATATCAATGCGGGTGGTGAAGGCCTCCAGCGCAGCTTCGAGCGCGGCGTCGACATTCTTGTCCATGCCGGCGGTGGTCTGGAAGGCGCTGAGGAAGCTGAGTGCAGTGGGTACGATGGCGCTGTGCTGCACATCGGTTTCCTGATCGAAGCTCAGCGCATACCATTCGGGGCTGATCACATCGGCCTGAACGGCCAGATCGCCGTTAAGCATCTGCACATGCGCGCCGGTCACGGCGGTTTCACCGTCCATCAGGCTGAGATCCACGCGGTGCTCGCCCAGGGACACGTCCTGCGGGCGTACGTAGATGTAGTCCAGATCCAGCACGATGGGCTTCTGGGTGGAGAAAACCTCGGTGTCGGCTTCAAGGGTCAGCGTGCCGCTGAAGCCGCTGCCTGCAGCCAGCTGCTTGAGCAGCTTGGTGGCCACGGTGTAGTCGGCGGCGTCGGCAGCGAAGGCGCAGGACGTCAGACAGCAGCAGATCAGCAACAGAGCCAGAAAACGTTTCATGGGCAATCCTCCTTTGGATTACAGGCTGTCGACCATGGAAAGGAAGGCGGCGTAGTCCTCTTCAGAGAGGTTGTCGCGGATGAGCGCGGCATCCTCCTGAGGAATCTTTGTCAGTGCGATGAGAAGCCTGCCGGCCAGATTCTGTGCAAGCTCGCCCATCAGAGCGTCCATCTCGTCGGTGTGATCCAGATCGATCACCTGCGGGGTTTCAGGCACTTCGTAATCAGTAAGGCCGATGGGCGGCTCGCCCACCAGATAATCTCCGGGCTTGTCGGTTTCGGTGTTCTGGGTCAGGCTGCTCTCAGGCATGGCCACGGGCGCATCCTTCACCACGAAGAAAGCGCCGTTGTTGAGCAGCTCGGCGGGCTCGTCGTCAAACAGGAGCGTGACGGAGGTATGGGTCACCTTGCCCTTGAGCTGCTCCAGCTTTACGCTTCCGCTGATCACGCCGCTGCCGTCCACGGAGGTGAGCTTCACATCGGGCGTGATGGTGGTGGTTTCAGAGGTGGTTTTTTCGCCCTCGCGCACTTTGGTCACGGCGGAATACGTGCCGCTTACGGGACGCACGCTGCCGTTTTCACTGCCGCTGAGGTCATAGTTGTGAACATAGGTGATGTTGCCGTCGGCGTCCTTGATGGCGGTTTCACAATTGCCCTTAAGGAGCAGCTTTTCATCCGCCTGACGTTTGAGGGTTGCGTGGATCTCGCGGGTATCCACGGCGGTCTTGGAGCGGACGAGCTCGTATTTGACGGTGTCGATGCGCACGCCGTCCTTCTCGGTGAATGCCCACTGGAAGGCCAGATTGCGCGTCTTGCCGTCGGCGAAGGTCAGATAGCCCTTCATATACAAGGCCAGATCATCGCCGCCCTCTGCGGTCTGATACAGACCCACGATGAAGCCCTTGCCCGGGGTCAGCCCTTTGAGCGTCTCGCGGAAGGCATCGTCCATGCCGCAGCCGAGCACGGTTTCGATCAGGGGGGCAACTTCCGCGCCCTGCTCGGGCGTGAGACGCGCGATGCGGCTCCATTTGGAGGTGGCAATGTCGGTGATTTTGTAGTTGGCAGCCTTTTCCTCGGCATAGGGAACAATGGCGTCGGTCAGCGCCTGATAGCACTTTTCCCACTGGGAAATGGCGGCGAAAAGATCAAATTTGGTTGTCTCCGCCTCACTGCCTCCCAGCTTCGAAACAGCCGAACCGGCGCTTGTGAGGGTGCGGTTGGGCAGAAGCGGCGTGGTCAGCTCCGTGCCGCCTTCCACGGCGGTTTCCACCATGGACATCACGGATTCGCCGTCCACGCACACATCCACCGCGGTCTTGTCGTCGGACATCACCGCGCCGATACTCAGATGCCTGAGCACAGCGTTGAGCATAGACAGGGTTTCCTCGCCATAGGGCGTAAGGGTGTCAATCTGCGCGGACATGGCGTACTGCACATCATGGTTCAGATCCAGATAGCCGTCCACCACGTCCGTAATCCCCTGGGCTGATGCGGAACCCAGAAGCAAAGACAGGCAGAGCGCAAGCGCGCACAGGCGCTTTCCAAATGTCATTCCGATTCCTCCTCTGTGGCGGTTTGACGCAGTTCCAAAAGAAGCGACCGCATTTCCTCCAGCGTGGTCATGAAGTTGACCCTGCGGCGGATGGCCGTTGCGCCGCGCAGACCGTTGATGTAATGACCCACGTGCTTGCGCATCTCCACCACGCCCAGACGTTCGCCCTTGAATTCCACCATCCACTCAGTTTGGAGAATGGCGGTTTCGATGCGCTCAAGCAGGGTTTCGGGCTCCACGGGCCGGCCCTCCAGCGCCTGACGCGCCGTGCGGAAAAGCCACGGATTGCCCATGCAGCCGCGGCCGATCATCAGTCCGTCGGCATGGGTGATATCGCGCATGCGCACGGCGTCCTCCGGCGTGAAAATGTCGCCGTTGGCGATCACGGGGATTTTGAGCTCGCGCTTGAGGCGGGCGATGGCTTCGTAATCCGCCGTGCCGGAATACATCTGCTGACGGGTTCGGCCGTGGAAGCAGATCCACTGCAGCCCCAGTTCCTCAGCTGCGCGGCCCAGCTCGATGGCGTTCATGCTGTCCTCGTCATAGCCCAGACGGGTCTTGACGCTGACCGGAAGCCAGGTATGCTTTTTGACGGCTTCCATGAGCTTGTACGCCTTTTCCGGGTCCTTGAGCAGCGCGCTGCCCTCGCCCACGGATACCACCTTGCGCGCAGGACAGCCCATGTTGATGTCCAGCGACGTAAAGCGTCCAAGCTCGGTGATGCGCTGCGCCGCCTCGGCCATGACCACGGGGTCCCGGCCAAACAGCTGGCAGGCGGTGTTTGTTTCCTCCGGATGAACCTCCAGAAGCCTGCGGTAGGTGTCGTTGCCCTTTTTGGCGCACATGTATCCGATGGCGCTCACCATTTCCGAGCAGGCATAGTCTGCGCCCATGCGGTAGCACAAAACGCGCATGGGCCAGTCGGTCAGGCCGGCCATGGGGGCCAGCATTAATACGTTTCGGGTTTGCTTTTCCATCCCTTACCGCTCCATCACGCAGGGGAAGGCAGCGATGCGGCCGTCCGCGCCTGCAAAGGGAATCAGCGTCAGCTCGTAGGCTGCGCCGGGCTTCACGCCCTGGGGAGGAGGCAGGATAAATCCGGCCTTTTCGCGCCATTCGGGCGCTTCGCAGGCGGTGAGCAGGGCATAGGGGATGCCCGCGTCCTCCACGCTGGTCATGGGATAGCTGCGCAGGATGGCATAGCGCCAGCCGGCGTCTGCATCCGGCAGGGACAGCGCCATCAGCTGCGCGCCCACGTAAACGCTGGCACTGCCGCGCCAGCCGGTTTCCAGACGGGGGCTGAGGTTCATCGTCAGCGTGATCAGATCGCCGCTGCGGAAGGTGCGCTTGACGGAGAACACGTCGCCCTGCGGCACGGCCTGCTGCTTGCCGCCGTTGAGGCTCACCTGAGCGCCGTCGGCATAGCCGGGCACGCGCAGACGCAGGGTGAAGTTCACGTCCTGACGGCATTCCACGCGAATCTGCACGGTTTTCTGGAACACGCCGGAAACCTGCGCGGTCAGACGGACGGGCACACCGTTCATGCGGGTGACGCAGCCGCCGGATACGGGCATCATGTAGGCGATGGTTTCGTCGTCGCGGCTGAGCCAGACGCTGCGGCGCACGGCGTACAGCGCACGGAGCAGAGCGGAAACCTCCTCGCGGGTGGGCTCGACCACCAGGCAGCTGTCGTCATCGGCCAGACGGTTGGTGGGAGAGAGGGTGCGCACGCCGCCTTCCTCGATGAGGTCGGTGAGTACGTTGACCAGCAGCATTTCCTGACGGTCGGCCATGGCGGCGTCGCCGGTGGCGCACAGCGCGTCAAAATAGGCCTCGGCCTGGGCGCAGACGCTTGGCAGTTCAGCGGCGCGGGCAGGATCGCGGCCTGCCAGATACGGATCGGCGGAGAACACACCGGAGGGCATGCCGTGATAGCGCATCAAAGAAGCCAGACCGGCCTTGGGTGCGGCGGCGTCGCGGCCGGAGCCGCTGTACTGCGACAGAAGCGCGCTCATCGACATCACGTCGGCGGTGAGCTTGCCGGTGGCAAAGCGCTGCATGCGGTCATAGTACTCCTGCTCCTGCGGCGAATGTACGCCGTTTTCCGGCTGGAAGTCCGTCTGGAACGGGAACACATGCATCACGCCCGACACGTCCGGCAGGCGGGAGCGGAGCTCCTCCAGAAGATCCAGCAGGAAGGGCTGGCCGGTGCGGCGGTAGAGATCCACCGTGAGGCGCAGCATATCCGCACCGATGGAGAAAAGCTGCTCCTCGGTCATCTGCGGCATGTTCTGGCCGAAGGTGCGCAGCGCGTCCAGCACGCGAAGCATGGCGTCCTTGTCGCGGTTCATGGAGGCGATCATGGCCGCCGCGCGGCAGGTTTCGGCAAAGCGGGCAGGGGAGGAGAGAAGCTGTGCGGCAGCTCCTTCGATATCGGGTACGGGCGGGGTCTGGGTATAGCCGCCCAGCTTTGTGGCAAGCACGGAGTCCAGCGCGGACATGTTGTCCACGTTGACCATTTTGAGAACACGGCCGGTCAGCAGCTTGATCAGGCCGTCGGCGTTGACGGCTGCGTCCGTCAGGGGCACATAGACAGGATCCACCAGCGGGGCGCGGCGATAGGCGGTTGCAGCGGGCATATTTCCTCCTGAAATCAACGGCAAAATGCCGATAATACACTCATTCTACCTTATTATAGCGGAAAAACACACAAGGTCAAGGCAATAACGGCCGGAATTCAAAACAGGACAAATAATGAAATTGTCTGGGCGGGAAAAACATGGTATAGTGTATGCAAGCAATGCGTTTTCCCGCAGATCTGATGAACAAAAGAAAGGCGGAAACAAATATGAAAATTCTTTCTCTGAATGGCGCGTGGAAGATGCGCCAGTGCGGCACGGACAACTGGCATGAGGCGCTGGTTCCCGGCTCTGTGTATGCCGATCTCATGCGCGACGGCTCCATGCCCGATCCCTTCTGGCGCGACAACGAGCTCAAGGCCTTCGAGCTGCTCAAAAACCATTTCGAATACCGCAAAACCTTCACCGTGGATGAGCTGGATGCCAGTCGCATCGTGCTGCGCTGCCACGGCCTTGACACGCTGGCGCATGTGATCGTCAACGGCGCCGAAATCGCCTATACCGAAAACATGCACATCACCTGGATGTGGGATGTGAAGCCGCTTCTGAAGATGGGCGAAAACGAACTGATCGTCCGCTTTGATTCGCCCATTCATCCGGCGCTTCAGCGCTACGATCAAAGCCCCGGCTGGTGCTCCTCCGACGCCATCCCCGGCTTCCAGCATGTGCGCAAGGCGCACTGCATGTACGGCTGGGACTGGGGCCCGAGGCTTCCGGACGCGGGCATCTGGCGCGATATTGAGCTGTTGTTCATCGACAGGGCGCGTCTGGAGAGCGTGCTGGTGTGGCAGGATCACGAGGACGGCAAGGTCACGCTGCGCTTTGATCCCGAAATCGACGGCCATGCCGATCAGGTGCAGGTAACTGTGACCGCGCCCGACGGGGAACAGTTTGTCTCCGACGGCGGCAGCATCGTGATCGAAAATCCGAAGCTCTGGTGGCCCGCCGGTTACGGTGAGCAGCCGCTGTACACCGTGCATGTGACCATCCTTACCGCAGGCATCGAGCAGGACGTGTGGGAGAGGCGCATCGGTCTGAGAACGCTGTCCATCAGCCGTGAAAAGGATCAGTGGGGCGAGGAATTCTGCCACAT
Organism: Clostridia bacterium; assembly: GCA_017938645.1. Next base: position 13,495 of record JAGBBE010000079.1, on the reverse strand, counting down.
CGTCAACGGCGTCAAAGTCTTTGCCATGGGCGCGGACTACATCCCCGAGGACAATATCCTTTTCCGCGTCACGCCTGAGCGCACCCGCAGACTTCTGGAGGACGCAAAGCTGGCTCATTTCAACTCCGTGCGCGTCTGGGGCGGCGGATATTATCCCGACGACTTCTTCTTTGACATCTGCGACGAGTTGGGTCTGATGGTCTGGCAGGATCTGATGTTCTCCTGCGCCTTCTACGACATGACCCCGGAATTTGACGCAAGCATCCGCATGGAGGCCGAGCAGAACGTCAAGCGCATGCGCCATCACGCGTCTCTTGCGCTGATCTGCGGCAACAACGAAATGGAGATGTTCATGGGTCAGGCGCTGCAGACCACCATGCAGGGCGACCTGTGGACCAACGGACCTAAGGAATATCACCATTACGCCGACTACGTCAAGATGTTTGAGTACGTGCTGCCCTCTGTGGTTAAAAAGCATGCGCCCCAGACCTTCTGGTGGCCGGCTTCTCCCTCCTGCGGCGGCAACTTCGACAACCCCAACGATCCCAACCGCGGCGACGTGCACTACTGGGAGGTCTGGCACGGCAAGAAACCCTTCACCGACTACCGTAATTTCTTCTTCCGCTATGCCTCGGAGTTCGGCTTCCAGTCCTTCCCGTGCCTGAAGACCGTCGAATCCTTCACCGAGCCGGAGGATCGCAACGTCTTCAGCCGCATCATGGAATACCATCAGCGCAACAAGGCCGCTAATGGCAACATTCTGGCCTACCTTGCGCAGACCTATCAGTATCCCTATTCGTTTGACAACCTGCTGTACTACTCGCAGCTTCTGCAGGCCGACGCCATCCGCTACGGCGTGGAGCACTGGCGGCGCAACCGCGGCCGCTGCATGGGCGCGATCATCTGGCAGCTCAACGACTGCTGGCCGGTGGCGTCGTGGGCGTCCATCGACTATTTCGGCCGCTGGAAGGCCATGCACTACGCCGCCAAGCGCTTCTTTGCGCCGGTGATGATCTCCTGCGAAGAAGAAGGCGAACTGACCCGCCAGCCCAACGTGATCGACTTCATCCGCGAACCCTTTGTGTGCAGCGCGAAGCTCAACGTGACCAACGAAACCATGCAGGAGGTTTCCGGAACGGTTCTGTGGGAACTGCGCAAGCCGGACGGAACCGTTGTGCGTAAGGGCAGCAAGGAGATAACCGTGCCTGCGCTCAGCGCCGTATGGCTTGAGGAGGAGCGCTTCCCCGAAGCCAGAACCACGGCGCATTACCTGCACTTCGCCTTCGTTTCCGGCGGCGAAACGGTGAGCGAGGGCTGCGTGCTGTTCTGCGCGCCGAAGCATTTTGAATTTGAGGACGCGAAGCTGAGCGTCCATGGCGAGGACGACGAAATCGTGGTCAATGCCGAAGCGTTCGCACGCTTTGTCTGCATCGAAAGCGACGATCCCGACATGCTTTTGAGCGACAATTTCTTTGATATGAACCCGGGGCAGAAGCGCGTCAGGGTGCTTCGCGGCAAGGCGGAAAACCTGCGCGTGCGCTGCGTGTATGATGCGGTGAAATAACGCCTTCCGGACTGCTGTTTTTCTGCGGCAGTCCGGTTTTTCTTGCCCGGATGAGAGAAGCGTGATAGAATGCTTCTGAAACCACAAAGGGAGAAATGATATGACCGAACGGCACAAAGGGATGCTTGCCGCCTTTGCGGCATATTCGATTTTCGGGCTGAGCTTTCTGTTTTCCAAACGCGCGCTGGGGATTGCATCGCCGATGGTGCTTTTGTGCGTGCGCTTTGGCGTTACGCTGCTTGCGCTCAACCTGATGGTGCTGTGTCGGGTGGCAAAGCTGGATCTCAAGGGCAGGAAGCTGGGCGGAGCGATCCTGCTGGGGCTGTTTCAGCCGGTGTTGTATTTTATCCTTGAAAACTATGGATTAAGCTGGACAACCACGTCCTTTGCCGGCATGATGTCCGCCGTAAGCCCGGTGCTCACCGCTGTTTTGGGCGCGGTGCTGCTTCGGGAAAAGCCTTCGATTCGTCAATGGATCTTCATTGCGGTATCGGTTGCGGGCGTGATGCTCATCACGCTCAGACCCGGCGGAGGACAGAACACGCTGGCGGGCTGCCTGTGCCTGGTGGGCGCGTATTTTTCGGGATCGGTCTACACGCTTCTGAGCCGCAGGCTGTCGTCGGAGTTCAAGCCCTTTGACCTGACATATGTGATGTTCAACGTGGGCTTTGTGTTTTTTGCCCTGGGAGCCATTGTCGAAAACGGAACGCAGACCGTTTCGGTGGTTCTGGAGGCGCTCAGCCATGGAGAATTTGTAACGGGTATTCTGTTTCTGAGCCTGCTGTCCTCGGTGGGTGCGTTTATGCTCATCAATTACGCGCTTGCGCGGCTGCCGGTGGCGCAGGCGGCGGTGTTCAACAACCTGACGGCGCTGGTATCGGTGCTTGCAGGCGTGCTGGTGATGAAGGACCCCTTCAGCCCGCTCAGCGTGATCGCATTTGCGCTGATTCTCCTGGGCGTATGGGGCGTGAACCGCTTTGCGGCGGAATAAGGAGGAACCAACGATGGATCGCACTTTCCACATGCAAAACCGCGCCCGGTTTTATGCGCAGATGAAGCCCCAGTCGCTTCTCGTGCTTTTTTCCGGCGAGGAAATCCGCAAGACCAACGACGAATACTATCCCTTCTTTGCCGACCGCAGCTTTGTGTACATGACCGGCATTGAGGAAAAATGCGCGGTGCTTCTGGCCGTCAAGGACGGGCAGACCGTGACCGAAAGGCTCTATATCCAGCCTTCCGACCCCATGGCTGAACGCTGGACGGGCCGCAGGATCAAACCTCAGGAGGCGGAGGCGGCATCCGGCATTGCGGATGTGCGCGTGATTGACCAGTTTGCGCAGGACTTCCATACGCTGGCGGCAGGCGGACATTATTCGATCCTGTCCGGGCATTTTGAGCATGTGTATCTGGATCTGTTCCGCGTAAGCACGCAGGATATCGACCGTCCGGCGCATATGTTCCTCAGAACCGTGCAGTCGGATTATCCCTATCTGCGGGTGGAGAATGCCAATGAAATCCTGCGCAGCCTCAGACTGATCAAGCAGCCCTGCGAGATCGAGGCCACGAAGAAGGCTGAAATCATCACCGGCGAGGGCATTCTGCGCATGATGAAGGCCTCCCGTCCGGGCATGTATGAATACCAGTACAAGGCCGAGTTCGATTACGCGCTCAGCCAGCATGGACCGCAGGGCCCGGGTTTTCCGTCGATCATTTCGGCGGGACAGAACAATTTCTGCATTCATTATTATTCCTACACCGGACAGGCGCATGACGGCGATATGATCCTAAACGACGTCGGCGCGCAGTATGACAATCACATTACCGATGTGTCGCGCGGCTGGCCGTGCAGCGGACGGTTCACGGAAAAGCAGAAGCTGCTGTATGAATGCGCTCTGGCTACGTCGGACCATATGTTTTCCATCATCCGTCCCGGCATGAAGATGCAGGACGTGGACGCGACCATACGCCGCTACAACGCCGAGCGCCTCAGGGACGCGGGCGTACTGAAGGATGTGTCGGAAATCGGCACGTACATGTGGCACGGCGGCGCGCATCATGTGGGCTATGACGTGCACGACGTGGTCGCGCGGCCGGAAACGGTTGCGCCGGGCATGATCTTCTGCGTGGACGTAGGCATTTATCATGAGGAGTGGGGCATCGGCTTCCGGCTGGAGGATAACTGTCTGGTGACTGAAAACGGCTGCGAGAACCTGTCCGCAGCCATTCCGCGCACGGTGTACGACATCGAAAACGTGATGAGCAGAGGATAGGTTTTCAAAAGAAGCGAATAGAATATCACTATTCGCCCTGACCCTTTTCTGATATAATGCATATCAGAAAAGGGTCTTTTGCAAAGGAGGCTTCTGACGGTGGAATTGAAAAAGCTTTCCCGCAGAACAACGGCGCATTACGCCTTGATTCAGGTGCTGGCCAATGCGGCATGCGTTGGTGTGTTTGGTTTTTCATCGGTGTATCTGAGGGCACAGGGCCTGAATGACTCGCAGATTGGCATCATTCTGGCACTGGGCACGGTGATCAATGTGGCTGCGCAGCCGGTGATGGGCAGCCTGGCCGACCGAACCCGCAAGCTCAGCCTGAACCGGCTGATTGCGATCTTCTATCTGATCATGTTTGCAGCTGCCGGGGCGCTCATGCCCTCCGCGCTGCCGGTATGGCTGGTGGCCGGACTGTTTGTGGTGCTCAACTTCAGCGTTTCCATTTCCGAAACCTTTGCAAACAGCCTCGCTATGGAGCAGGTCAACCGGGGAGTCAATCTGAACTTCGGTCTTGCGCGCGGCATGGGATCGGTGGGTTATGCGTTGGGGTCGCTGGGGCTTGGACGGCTGGTGGCTTTGAACGGCGAACGAATGGTGATGCCTTTTGTGATCGTTCTGAGCCTGATGAGTATTGCAGCGCTTCTGCCCTTTGGCAGAGGCACGCTCATGACGGAAAAGAAAGACCCAAAAACGCTCAAACTGGGAGCGTTTGTTCGTGAAAACAAGCGCTTCTGCCTGTTTGTCGTGGGCGTGGCGCTGATGTATTACTGCTACTGCGTGCGCGGAAGCTATATGTATCAGATTGTGCTGGCCATCGGCGGAGACGTGGAGCAGTTCGGCTCCATCACGGCCTTCACTGCCTTTGTGGAATTGCCCGCCATGGCGGCCTATCCGCTGCTGTCCAAAAAGTTCAAAACGCGCACCATCGTGCTGTTTGCGGCGGTTTGCTTTGTCGTCCGAACGCTGATCATCTGCTTTGCTCAGAACATGCTGTGGATCTACGTAAGCCAGTCGATGCAGATGGTTTCCTATGCGCTGTTTATTCCTGCGTCGGTGTACTACGTCAACGAGATGATCGGCGAAACCAACCGCAACAAGGGCCAGACCTTCCTGGGCATGGGCCAGAGCCTGAGCTCCATCTGCGCGTCGCTGTGCGGCGGATGGATGCTCACCGCCGCCGGAGGCGATCCGCAGACGATGCTTCTGACGGCTGCCATCATCTCCAGCGCAGGCGTTGTGCTGCTTGCTGTGGTCAAACCGCAGAAGAAAGCCTGAATCCGCTGATGTGTAAAGGAGAGGAGGCGAGGACATGCGTGAATCCTTTTCAAAGCTGAGGCAGCTGGAGCATCATATCGACGATACGATCCGCCTGTACGACAATGTACAGACCGATGATTATCCGGCACACTGGAACATCGCCTTTGAGGTCATCCTGCCGGTGGAAAATGAATACACCGTGTATGTGGGTGAAACGGTCTACGCCGTGCAGCCCGATGAGGTGCTCATCATTCCGGCGGGCTCCGTGCATGAGATCTATGCGCCGCCGGAAGGCGGACGGCGCTTCATCTTCATGATCGACCAGAGCCAGTTTTATGCTGTGGACGGTCTGGCGGGCGTGCAGCACTGCTTTTATCCCTGCGTGCATCTGAGAAACGATCTGCATGCCGACATCCTGCCGGAGGTGAGGGTCTATCTGCAAAATGCCATCGAGGAATACTCCGCAGGAGAAACCTTCGGCGGCGCGGCGGTGAGACTGTGGCTGAACATGATGTTCCTCAAAATCGCACGTTATCTCATCAGCGAGCACAATGGCGACCGGCCGACGCATCAGCGTCATCAGCAGAGCATGGCGGTGTTTCTGGACGTATGCACGTATATTGCCAATCACTGCAGCGAAAAACTGACCCTAGCTGATGTTGCTGCCTACAGCGGCTACAGCAAGTATCATTTCGCACGCATGTTCAAGGTGTATTCCGGCATGAGCTTCTACGACTTTTTCCTGCGGCAGCGCGTGCTTTTGTGCGAGCAGCTGCTCTCCGACCCGTCGCTGAGCATCACGGAAGTGGCCATGCGCAGCGGTTTTGGCAGCATTGCCACCTTTAACCGCATTTTCAAACAGTATGAAAAGACCACGCCCAGCGAATACCGCAGGCTCCGGCAGAGCCTCCCGGGGGATCGGTTTGTCGACGGAAACAGCAATATCTGAGAAGTAAATGCCCATTATCGATTGGTCACAGATTTGTTTCCGATGGTAGAATTTTAGTAAATTAGGACGGTTTGCAAATCGTCCGCCTGAAGAACTGGAGGAACTGCATCGGTATCCCATGGGGATAGCAGTTGTATCTTTCTATTGATTCAGGTGAAAAAGCCCAGGAGGGGACGAATATGAAAAGAACGCAAACGGTCGTCAATTCCGGGCAGATCGCAGCGCGCAGGCTCTCATGGGGCAACTACATGAGGCGTTACGGTACGCTGTATCTGCTTCTGCTTCTTCCCATCGCCTTCTTTGTCATCTTCCGCTACATGCCCATGGCCTATATCCTTGGCGCATTCAAGCAGAACAACATCATCAAGCCGCCGTGGGAGGTGGCGTGGGCCAAGAAACACGGCTTTGAATGGTTCATCAAAGCCTTCAAAAACCGTGACTTCCTCTTTTCTTTGCGCAATACCCTGACGCTTAACCTGCTGGATCTGGTGGTTGGCTTCCCGGCTCCCATCATTCTGGCGCTGCTGCTCAATGAGCTGAGCTTCAAGGGCTTTAAGCGCGTGACGCAGACCATTGTGTATCTGCCTCACTTCCTGAGCTGGATCATCATCTCCGGTCTGGCGCTGCGCCTGCTCGCGCCCAACGACGGCCTGGTCAACATCCTGCTTCACAAGGCAGGCTTTGAGGCCATTCCCTTCCTCAACAAGCCCAACTGGTGGGTCGGCACCTACGTGGCGCTGGGCATCTGGAAGGAAGCCGGCTGGAACACCATCATCTATCTGGCGGCGCTTACCTCCATCAGCCCTGAGCTCTACGAGGCCGCCTCGGTGGACGGCGCCGGACGCTTCCGCAAGATCTGGCACGTAACCCTGCCGGGCCTGCGCTCCACCATTATCACGCTTCTGATCATGAACCTCGGCCGAATCCTCGGCAGCGAGTTCGACCGTCCCTATGCCCTGAGCAACAAGCTGGTCACGAGCGTATCCAACGTGATCTCCATCTTCGTGTACCAGAACGGTATCAAGGGCAGCCAGTTCTCGCTCACAACCGCCGTGGGTCTGTTCCAGTCGGTCATCGGCGTCATCTTCCTCTTGGGCGCCAACAAGCTGGCCAAGAACTTCGGCGAACGCGGCGTGTGGTAAGGAGGCGAGCATATGCAGAATACGAAAAATCTCAAAAGGCACGATGGCATGATCAAATCCCGTTCCACCAAGATCGGCGACTGGATCATCGTGGGAATCTGCTGTGTGCTGATCTTCATCTGCCTGGTTCCGCTGCTCAACGTTCTGGCACGTTCGCTGTCCTCCACGGAGTATCTGATCCGCAACGAAGTGCTGCTCTGGCCCAAGGGCTTCAACATTGAAGCCTACACCACGGTGCTCGGCGACCAGAAGTATACGCATTCCCTGGTTTTTACTGCAGGTCTTACGGTGGTATGCACGGTCATTTCCATGGCGATGACCGTGATGTGCGCCTATCCGCTGATCTACGATAACCTGCGCGGACGCGGCTTCCTCAACGGCTTTGTGCTTTTTACGATGTACTTCAGCGCCGGTACCATTCCGCATTATCTGCTTCTGAAGAATCTGGGCATGCTCAACACCGTGTGGGTGCTCATCATCCCCAACTGTCTGAGCGTGTACAACATGATCATCATGCGCAGCTTCTTCTACGGCGTGCCTGACAGCCTGCGCGAGGCGGCTGAGATCGATGGCGCGGGCCCCATCCGCACGCTGATTCAGATCTACCTGCCGCTGTCCACCTCTGTGATGGCGACGCTGGCGCTGTTCTACGCCGTGGGCCGCTGGAACGGCTTCTCCGACGCTCTGCTCTACGTCAAGGACACCGAGCTGTATCCCATCCAGCTGCTTCTGTACAACATCCTGCAGAACACCAACTCCATCGAGATCGGCACGCAGGAAGGCTTCTTCGATCCGGGCGTGGGCGAGACCATGAAGATGGCCACCGTTATGTTCGCCACCGTTCCGATTCTGATCGTGTATCCCTGGCTGCAGCGCTACTTCGTGACCGGTGTTACGATCGGTGCAGTGAAGGGCTAAAGCCCGGCAACGATGTCCTTACGCCGTTTGCCGCCTGGCGAGCCAAAGGCGAGCAGGCAAACGGTGCATAACTTCGGCGGAAAAGATCGCGCAGCGAGCTTTTTCGACGGCCTGAATTGGTTCCTGATGGGCGGATGCCCATGAAAATAATCATCAAAACAAGGAGGACAAACACATGAAGCGCATTCTGGCTATCCTGCTGGCTATGGTCATGCTGATGAGCATGGGCATCGTCTCCGCTACCGCTGAAGAGCTGGTAGACGGCAAGTTCGCCGAAACCAAGAAGATCACCGTTGAGATCTTCGACCGTTCCAATGACGGCGGCACCGATCCCACCAACAACAAGTTCACCGACTACATCAAGAAGGGCATGCTGGAAAAGCATAACGTCGAAGTGGAATTCGTGCGTGTGCCCCGCTGGACCGAGGTTGACGAAATGAACAACCTGCTGGCCGCCGGCGACGCTCCCGACGTGTGCGTTACCTATTCATACCCCACCATCCAGACCTACGCCAACATGGGCGGCGTGATCGACATGAACCCCTACCTCACCGAGTACAAGGATCTGCTTCCGAACCTGTACGCGCTGCTGAGCGACTACAACATCTTCTACAACCAGGATCCTGAAACCGGCACCGTGTGGGCCATCGAAGCCCTGCTGGCCGAGCGCGCCCGCATCAACATGTTCGTGCGCGAGGACTGGCTGAAGAAGCTGAATCTGGCTGTGCCCACCACCACCGAAGAGTTCGAAGCCATGCTGGTCGCCTTCAAGGACAACGCCGAGCTGCTGCTGGGCGCTGACGCCGACAAGATGGTTCCCTACACCACCAGCTACGATATCGGCTGGCGCAACGACCACATCCTGACCTCCTTCGTGCCCGACGCTGCCACCGATGAAGAGCTCTACATCAACGGTTTCGACGATCGTCACATGCTCTTCCCCGGCTACAAGGAAGGCGTCCGTCTGCTCAACAAGTGGTACAACATGGACCTCATGTGGAAGGACTTCGCCCTCTACGGCTCCGGCGACACCACTGAAGACAACAACATCAAGGCCGGTTTCGTTGGCGCTTTCATGCACAACTGGGACTACCCCTTCCGCAACGGCGAGGACTCCATCCATGCCAACCTGAAGCGCAACGTGGGCGAAGACGCTGCCTACATCGCTGTGGAATGCTTCAAGAACGACGCGGGCGTGTACCGTAAGTTCCTGGCCGACAGCATCGACCGCAAGGTGTTCTTCCCCGCCACCAACGACGAGCCTCTCGCTTCCATGCTGTATCTGGACTTCATCTCCTCTCCCGAGACTGTGAAGTACCTGCAGATCGGCGATGAAGGCATCAACCACGAGATCATGGAAAACGGCGCCATCGCCACCAAGGCTGCTGTGGCTCCCGACATCCAGAACTCCGGCATGAACATCGACTACACCATCACCATCAACGGCCTGAACCTGTTCGACACCGACCTGACCAACAAGTCCAAGGCCCTGAACTACGCTGGCGTTGAGAGCAAGTACGTTGAGCTGGCTCTGGCCTGCTCCACCAACGAAGGCCGCACCGTGGGCCACTTCAACGTGGGCGCTATCTCTGCTGAAGAAGGCGTGGGCACCAGCCTCACCGAAAAGCGCGATACCTTCCTGTGCCAGGCTGTGGTTGCTCCCGAAGCCGAATTCGACGCGATCTACGACGCCGGCATGGCTGACTACCTCGCTTCCGGCGGCCAGGACATCATCGACGAGCGCGCTGAGAAGCTCGCTGCCATGGGCAAGTAATTGCTGAAATAAACCATAACAGGGGAAGCGCTTCGGCGCTTCCCTTTTCTAACCGGAGGGATACAGCAGTGGAACGGCTTTTCAACGACGGCTGGCTTTTTGCAAAAACGGAAAACGAGGCTGCGCCAGACAGGGACGATTTTGCTCCTGTGGATCTGCCCCATGACTGGCTGATTGAGCAGGCGGAAAACCTGTACGAAAACAGCGATGGCTGGTACAAGCGCACTCTGCAGGTTCCATTGGACAATCGGAAGCGCATTCTGCGCTTTGACGGCGTGTTCATGAACTGTGACGTGCTGGTCAATGGCAGGATTGCGGCAAGTCATCGCTATGGTTACACCGCATTTGATGTGGATATGACGGAGCATCTGCACGAGGGCGAAAATGAGCTGCTGGTGCATGTCCGCTTTCAAAGCCCGTGTTCACGCTGGTATTCCGGCGCAGGCATCTTCCGCGATGTGGTGCTGATGACGCTGCCTACGAGTCATATCGTGCCGGACGGAATCTATGTGCATTCCGAAAAGGCGGAGGACGGCTGGAAGCTGCACATCACCACAGAAATCGTGGGAGAGGGCCAGGTTTCCCACCGGCTGACGGACGCTGAAGGCGAAGTGGCAGCCCAAGGCACAGGGGAAAGCTGCACGCTGACGATTCCCGGCGCAAAGCTGTGGAGCTGCGATGACCCTTATCTCTATACGCTGGAAAGTACGCTCGGAGAGCATACCGTGCGCCAGCGCGTCGGACTGCGCACCGTGCGCTTTACGCCGGATCACGGACTGTTCCTTAACGATCAGCCGATCAAGGTGCATGGCGTGTGCCTCCATCATGACCTCGGTGCGCTGGGTGCGGCCTTCCACGAAAAGGCTGCCCGCCGTCAGCTGCGCGTGATGCAGCAGATGGGCGCTAATGCCCTGCGTACTGCGCACAATCCGCCTGCAAAACAGGTGATGGACCTGTGCGACGAAATGGGCATCCTCGTGATGGACGAGGCCTTCGACATGTGGTACCGCAGCAAGAACACCTATGACTACGCGCGCTTTTTTGCCGAGTGCGAGGAAAGCGATGTGGCCAGCTGGGTCAGGCGCGACCGCAATCATCCCTCGCTCATCCTGTGGTCGATCGGCAATGAAATCCTCGACACGCACGTTGACCCCAACGGGCCTGAAATCACCCGCATGCTCATGGAGCAGGTGTACCGTCACGACCCCATGCACAACGGCGCTGTCACGCTGGGACTGAACTACATGCCGTGGGAAGGCGCGCAGAAGTGCGTGGACGTGATCAAAAACGGCGGCTATAACTACGCCGAAAAGCTGTACGAATCCCACCATGCCAAATATCCCGACTGGGTGATCTACGGCAGCGAGACCGCCTCGCTGGTGTCCAGCCGCGGTATCTACCATTTCCCGGTGGATACGCCCATTCTGTCCGACGCGGATCTGCAGTGCTCCGCGCTTGGCAACAGCCTGACCAGCTGGGGCACCAGGGATATCCGCAAGATGATCGTGGACGACCTGAACACCGAGTATTCGATGGGTCAGTTCCTGTGGTCGGGCATCGACTATCTGGGCGAGCCCACGCCCTACCACACGCGCGGCAGCTATTTCGGCTATGCGGATACGGCCTGCTTCCCCAAGGATTTGTACTATCTGTTCCAGTCCATGTGGACGGACAGGCCCATGATCCACATCGGCGTGTACTGGGACTGGAACCCCGGCCAGCTGATTGACGTTAACGTCATGACCAATGCGGACAGCTGCGAACTGTTCCTCAATGGCCGCTCCCTTGGACGCAGGGCGGTGCGCAAAACCGCAGCGGAATGCATGCCATGCTGGCGCGTGCCCTTTGAAAAGGGCGAATTGCGCGCCGTTGGCTATGATCCGCAGGGGCAGGTGATTGCCGAAACCGTGCGCCGCTCCTTCGGCAGCAGCGCAAAGCTCGTCCTCAGAGCGGAGGAGAGCTTTGTGCAGGCCGATGGACGAGATATGGCGTTTGTGGAAATCACGGCAGCGGACGAAAACGGTCTGCCGGTGGAAAACGCTGTTGACCGCATTCATGTAAAGGTTTCCGGCGCAGGCGTGCTGATGGGTCTGGACAACGGCGACAGCAGCGACGAGGACGAGTTCAAGGGCACCAGCATGCGCCTGTTCAGCGGCAGACTGCTTGCCATGATCGGTGCGCTGGACAAGCCCGGCGAGATCCGCGTGGAGGCGTCTGCACCGGGTCTTGAAAGCGCGGAGCTGATCCTGCATGCCGTTCAGGCAGAGCCTGTGGAAGGCGCAAGCCGACGCTTCGGCTGCCGCGAAACCCCGGCCAATCTGCCCGTGCATGTGCGCCGCATCGAACTGATTCCTGAAGGCAGCACGCATCTCACGCCGGACTGCCGCGAAGTCTCCTTCCGCTGGCGCATCCTTCCGGAAAGCGCGATGCCTCAGCCCATCGAATGGCAGATCACCAACGCGGCGACCATCGCAGACGGCTGTGCGCAGATCGACGTTCAGCCCGACCGTCTTACCGTGCGCGCGCTGGGCGACGGCGTGGCCTATCTGCGCGCCCTATGCAAAAACGGCGCGGAGCATGCGCGTGTGATCAGCCACATGGAGATCACCATGACCGGCCTCGGTACGCCCAACCGCGACCCTTACGGCTTCATCACCGGCGGATTGTATGATCTGAGCATGGGCGAAATCAGTCCGGGCAACGACAAGGGCATCGCCTTTGCCCGCGATGGCCGCAGCATGGCAGGCTTCACACGCGTGGACTTCGGACCGGACGGGTCGGATGAAATCTTCCTTCCCATTTTTGCGCTGGACGGCGGCTTTTACGAGCTGGAGCTGTGGCAGGGCGTGCCCGGAGAGGATGGCGAGCTCATTGCAAAGCTGCCGTACCAGAAACCGTCGAAGTGGAACGTCTATCAGCCGGAAACCTACCGCCTGCCCAGACGGCTCACCGGCGTTCAGACTCTCTGCTTCGTTATGGAAAAGAAGATCCACCTCAAGGGCTTCTCCTTCACCCGTCAGAGCCGCGCATGGCAGCCCCTTCGCGCGCTGGACGCGGACTTCGTCTACGGCGACAGCTTCACACGCATGGAGCATGCGGTGGAAAACATCGGCAACAACGTGTCGCTGGTGTTTGAACGCATGGACTTTGAAGATTGCACCGAAGCGAATGTTTCCATCAACGGCGCGACCGATCTTTCCGAAAATCCCATCACCATCCGCATTCAGAACGATCAGGGCGATGAAGTCACGGAGATTGCCAACTTTACGCAGGGCAGCGGCGAGCAGTCTTTCCGTATCAGAACGCTCCCCGGCACGTGTAAGGTCACATTCGTGTTCCTGCCGGGTTCGCAGTTTGATTTTGCGGGGTTCCGGTTTTCAAAGTAAAAAAGAGCGGCGTATGGCGGGAGGGTTCTGAAGGATGAATTGATCCCACAACGAAAAAGGCGAGCATCTGGCGAATATGCCAGATGCTCGCAGATTGTCAAAAAAGGTCGCAAGCAGCGGCCTTTTTTGGTATATATAGAAGCAGGTGATGATAATGCTGAAAAAGGAAATGGAACAGCGTCAAGCAATCGAAATGCTGAGTACCGATATGCTCGTACCCAAGGATCAT
>JAGBBE010000078.1 GCA_017938645.1 Clostridia bacterium | reverse complement strand
TACGACAAGATCGTGAAGCTGTACGACAGCCCCGCCAACACCCTGTGCCTGTGCACCGGCTCTCTGGGCTCCAATCCCGAGAACGATATCCCCGCCATCATCCGTCACTTCGGCGAGATGGACCGCATTGGCGCTATGCACGTGCGCAACGTGAAGTACCTGGGCTACCGTCACTTCCGCGAGGCTGCTCACCTGTCTTCCACCGGCGATCTGGACATGTTCGAGATCATGAAGGCGATCTACGACACCTGCCCCGACACCTACATCCGTCCCGACCATGGCCGCATGATCTGGGATGAGGAAGGCCGTCCCGGCTATGGCCTGTTCGACCGCGCTCTGGGCGCCTGCTACCTCAATGGTATCTGGGAGAGCCTGTGCAAGACCTACGGCCAGAAGTAAGGGCTTTGCCCTTAACCCGTTACTGCGCTTCGCGCAGGGTTGGCGCATGAGGCTGGCCTTGCGTCCTTTGACCGCCGCTCCCCGGAGGGGGTCGCGGCTCGCTTGACGGCGTTGGCTGCCAAGCGTCGCAATGCATGAGCTACTGAAATAAAAGGAGATCATTTCTTATGAAACTGAGCTATCAGGGCATTCAGGACAAGCAGGCCTTTGCTGCTGCCAATATCACCCTGCCCGCCTTCGACTGGAAGGCCATGGCTGCCAAGACTGAAGAAAAGCCCGTGTGGGTGCACTTCGGCGCGGGCAACATCTTCCGCGGCTTCATCGCCGCTCTGCAGCAGAAGCTGCTCAACGAGGGCCTGTGCGAAAGCGGCATCGTCGCTGCCGAAACCTTCGACTACGACATCATCACCAAGATCTACGAGCCCCACGACTCCATGACTCTGGTTGTGGCCCTCAAGCCCGACGGAAGCACCGACAAGGAAGTTGTGGCCTCCATCGCCAAGGGCGTCCGCGCCTGCAGCGCGGAGAGCGAGCAGTGGAACCAGCTCAAGGCCATCTTTGAGAACGCTTCCCTGCAGTTCGCCAGCTTCACCATCACCGAAAAGGGCTACGCCCTGCGCGACATCAAGGGCGACCTGATGGGCGTTGTGACCGCCGATATGGCCGACGGCCCCGATAAGGCCCGTCATGCCATGGCCGTCGTCGCTGCGATGCTGTACTACCGCTACCTCGCTGGCGCCGCTCCCATTGCCATGGTCTCCATGGACAACTGCTCTCACAACGGCGAAAAGCTCCGCGCCTCCGTGGTGGAAATCGCCAATGCATGGCTGAAGAACGGCCTCGTTCCCGCCGAGTATGTGGCCTATGTTGAGGACGAGACCCGTGTGTCCTTCCCCTGGAGCATGATCGACAAGATCACTCCCCGTCCTGCTGAAATCATCGAAAAGCAGCTCAACGATCTGGGTGTGGAAGACATGGCTCCCGTCGTGACCAGCCGCAACACCTACATCGCGCCCTTCGTCAACGCCGAAGTGCCCCAGTATCTGGTTGTGGAAGACCGTTTCCCCAACGGCCGTCCGGAGCTTGAGAAGGCTGGCGTGTACCTGACCACCCGCGAGATCGTCAACATGACCGAGCGCATGAAGGTGACCACCTGTCTCAACCCCCTGCACACCGCGCTGGCTGTGTACGGCTGCGTGCTGGGCTATGAGTCCATCGCTGCTGAAATGAAGGACGAGGAGCTGTGCAAGCTCGTCAACCGCATCGGCTATGTCGAAGGTCTGCCCGTTGTGACCGACCCCGGCATCATCAGCCCCAAGAGCTTCATCGATGAGGTCGTTTCTCAGCGCCTGCCCAACCCCTTCATCCCTGACACTCCCCAGCGCATCGCTACCGATACCAGCCAGAAGATCGCCATCCGCTTCGGCGAGACCATCAAGAGCTATGTTGCCAGCGAAAGCCTGAACGTAAACGATCTGACCGCTATTCCTCTGGCGCTGGCCGGCTGGCTGCGCTATCTGCTGGCCGTGGATGACAACGGCAATGCCATGCAGCTGTCCTCCGACCCGATGCTGGCTCAGATGCAGGAAGCCCTCAAGAGCGTGAAGCTGGGTCAGCCCGAAACCGCCAAGGGCGCTCTGAACGACGTGCTCACCAACAAGGCCGTCTTCGGTGTGGATCTGGTGGAAGTGGGTCTGGCCGAGAAGGTCGAAGGCATGTTCGCCGAGCTCATCGCCGGCCCCGGCGCTGTGCGCGCGACTCTGAAGAAATATCTGTAATGGTTTTCCGGTGCGCTGCTTTCGGGCGGCGCACCGCATTCCATTATGAATGAAAGGAGTCTCTGCACGATGCAGATTCCTGCGCGCGACCCGCGTGAATCGGGCCGCGATTATGCACTGCGCTGCCTGACGGAGAATATCGTCAGCCTTGAGCTGGCTCCGGGCAGCATGGTGAGCGAGAATGAACTGGCAGCCCAGCTGGGACTGAGCCGAACCCCTGTGCGCGAGGCGCTCATGGCGCTGGCCAAGGTGCGTCTGGTGGATGTATATCCCCAGCGCGGAAGTGCTGTGGCGCTGGTGGATTATGATTTGGTGGAGGAAACCTGCTTCATGCGGCGTGTTTTTGAAGTCGCAGTGGTGGAGGTTGCCGCAAAAACTGCTTCTGAAGCTGATAAAGTGGCGCTGATGGATAATGTGCAGGCGCAGGAGCGCTTTTTGCAGGAGGGTCGTCCCGATCAGCTGCTGCCGCTGGATAACGAGCTGCACAAGATGCTGTTTATGATTGCACGCAAGTCGCAGATGTGGGACATGATGGCCAGCTACACCCTGCATTTTGACCGCGTGCGCCGCATGGCGCTGGATCCCGTGCGCAACGACCGCAATGTGGCCGACCATCGCGCCATCGTGGAGGCTGTGTGCGCCGGAGACGCCGCACAGGCCAAAAAGCTCATGGACCGCCATCTCAACCGCTATAAGGTGGACGAGAATGCGCTGCGTGAACGTTATCCCGAAAACTGGTTCAAATAAAGCAAAAGCCGACGCACATGCGCCGGCTTTTTTTTATGCCCGGATTTCGATTTGTTCAATGACGTCCCTGAACGGAAAGATTACGTCCATATCCTGTGACTCCAGCGCAATGCATCCCTGCGTCCAGTCGCTGGCGCATCCGCCTTCGTGGATGTAAATTTCTCCGCCAAGCGGCGATCCCCACGGCGGACGGCGGTTCTCTGCATGCGCCAGAAGGATATTGTCAAGCGTACGTCTGTCGATACGTCCTTCTGAAAAGCCCAGCCGTGCATCCGCTTCATTCGGATAGCTCAGCCCCAGACTGCGGCCAAATTTGCCCGCTTCCTTCACAAGACAGATCCGGTAGCAGCCTTCCGGCGTACGGCCGTCGCCTTCCATGCGCTTTGTACCCTCGGGACAGCGTCCCAAAGCGCAGCGGCATGCAAAAATCATGCGGTTTTCATCCCACATACTCAGTCTGCGCACAGATTTTTCAACCAGAATCCGCATCGTTTTCCTTCTTTCTCCGCTGTTTCACATCAACGTGATCAGCATGTGAATAGACTGTAACATTCTGCCCAAGAGTGCTAAATCCCTTGCGGAAAGCAAATTTCTGTGTCATAATAACGAAGTTGTCAATCCTGAATCACCAATCCACTCTGAAAGGAACGTTGAATCATGAACAAACTCCAGAAGATTCTGTCCCTGCTGATGTGTCTGTGCATGCTGGCGGGCGTCGCGATGGCCGAGGAAGCCGCTGTGGAACCCGAAGCCTCCGCTGTGACCGAGATCGCTGCCGATGCTGTGGTCGTCACCCTGAACGGCGAAGCCATCACCTGGGGCGATGTGGCGAATGGATATGAAACCCTGGTTGCCCAGTACGGCTCCTATTACGACATGACCCAGCAGACCAACATCGATCTTTTCCGTGCGATCGCCATGGAAAACCGCGTTGTGGAAGAACTGCTTGGCCAGAAGGCTGTTGAGTTTGGCGTGGCCGAGCTGAGCGCTGAGGAAGCTGCCGCGCAGGAAGCTGCCGCTGCCGCTGACTGGGAAGCTGTCATGGAGAACTACATCTCCTACATGCGTACCGACATCACCGAGGAAAGCTCTGATGAAGACAAGAAGGCTGCCCGTGCTGAGGCTGAGGCCTACTATGCTGAAAACGGTGGCTACACCCTTGAAACCATCACCGAGGAATACAAGTACTACGCCGTGATGGCCAAGGTGCAGGAACTGATGGTGCAAGACGCCTCCGTGACCGACGAGGAAGTGGAAGCCTATTATCAGCAGCTGGTTGCCGCCGATAAGGAACTGTACGAAAACGACATCGCCGCGTATGTCGAGTACAACAACTACGTTGAGCAGATGGCTATGTATGCCATGATGTATGGCACTGCCAACGACATGGATTACGCCTGGTACAAGCCCGAAGGCTTCCGTGCCGTCAAGCACATTCTGCTGCCTGCTGATGAAGAGCTCATGAACGCCTACACCGATCTGCAGGCCCGCTTCGAGGAGCAGTCTGCGGCTGAGGAAGGCGCTGAAGAAGCTGCTGAAGAAGCTGCCGAAGAGCCTGTGACCGAAGAAATGATCAACGAAGCCAAGGCTGCGATTTTCGCCTCTCTGGCTGAGAAGATCGAAGAGATCAACCAGAAGGTCGCCGACGGCGCTGATTTCGACGCGCTGATCGCCGAGTATGGCGTGGACGCCGAGGGCAATCCCAGCGATCCCGGCATGGTCACTGAGCCCTACAAGAGCAGCGGCTATGAAGTGTCCGCTGCTTCCAATAACTATGTGCCTGAGTTCGTCGAAGCTTCCATGAGCCTCGAAAACGTGGGCGACGTGTCCGCTCCCTATCTGAGCAGCTACGGCATCCACATTGTCAAGTACATTGGCGACGTTGCCGGCGGCCCTGTTGAGATGACTGCCGAACAGCGCGAAGCCAAGCGCGCCGAACTGCTGAACAGCAAGCGCAACGAGCTGTACAGCACCACTGTTGACAAGTGGCTGGCTGACTCTACCGTGGAGTACACCGGCATCATCCTGAGCTTCAGGGATCTGGAAAATGCTCAGGCTGCCGACGCCGCTGCTGAATAAAGCAAGGAAACACAAAAACCGCCCTGTACAGGGCGGTTTTTGTGTTATACAGGCAGCTTGTTGTTGTACTTATAGGGAAGGTCGGCACTGAGAATGTGACTCATATCGCTTAAGAACAGGCACTTGGGGGAGGCGTAGCCGGTGCCGTCGTCCTTGAATTCCAGACAGGTCACGCCGGAATGCGTGATGTCAAACGCCGCCCAGAACAGGTGCGGAGGAATGGCCAGCAGATGAGGCAGGTAGGTCAGCGTGAATCCGGCGTGGCAGAAGAGGGCTACGCGCTCGTCGTTGTCACGCAGGATGCGGTATACGCCTTCGCGCTCGCGCTCGTAGCCCAGACGGCGGAGAAAATCATCAGAATGAGCGACCACGATGTCCTCGTAGGCGCCCTTGGCGTCAATATCCTTGAGAGCATCCATCTCGTGCCAGCGGCTGTTGAGATCGTGATTTTCCTCGCTGCGCAGATAGCGTCCCGGAAGCTGCATGGCAAAATACAGGCTGCCGTCAGGTCGGGTCAGGGTCAATTCCGGCCAGATTTCGCGCGTCCAGGGCTCAATCTGGATTTCCAGACCCAGCTTTTCGGCGGTAGGCTGAGCCGTTTCCTTTGCGCGGCCCTGCGGGGAAGAGAAGATGCGGTCAAGGCCGTGAACGGCAAAGCGCTCGGCAACGGCCTGCGCCTGCAGCCTGCCGAGATCGGTTAGGGTGTCAGGTCCGTAGATGGGTTCGCCGTGACGGACGATATACAGAAGCATGGAAAGGCCTCCTTGTCGGTACGAATTGCTGTCTTCATCATAACACAAAAAACCGTCGGGGAAAACCCCGACGGTCTGAATTTATGCTTCTTTGGGTGCGTTCAGAGGGTTCCACTTGCCGCTGAAGTAGTGGATGACAAACAGCACGAACAGCAGCAGATTGTGCGAGATCATGCAGGCCCATGCCGATACGAGTCCCATTCCGAGCAGCTGCGTGCAGATGAACGTGCCTACGATGCGGATGCCCCACATGCCGATGATGTTGTACACAAACGGCGTGACCGTTTTGCCAACGCCCTGCATCAGGCCCTCGATCACAACCGACACGCCGTAGAAGGGTTCGCTTACGGCAACCATACGAAGAAACGTAGAGCCAAGCGCAATCACCGCAGGGCTTGTGGAGAACAGGCTCATCATGTTGGGAGCAAAGGCGAAGAGCAATCCGCCGGTTACGGCCATCATGGCAACCTCGACAACCAGAATCATGCGGGTCAGGTCGCGCATGCGCTGCTTGTCCTTTGCGCCCAGCGCGTTGCCGGCCAGCGTTCCGGTGGCGGTCTGCATGCCGTAGGCGGGAATGTAGAAGGCGGATTCCACCGTGTTTGCGATGGTATGTGCAGCGGTAGAAATCTCACCCAGAGAGTTGATCATGGAAGCAAATGCAACGTAGCCAAGCGAGGTTCCGAAGCGCTGCATCATATTGGGCAGCGCCACCTTCAAACAGGGACGCAGCACTTCCCAGTCGGGGCTGAGACTCTGGCCGCGCGGAGAAATGACCGGGTGCTTCCAGAAGGCGGCGGTCATCCTGGTACCGCCAACCGTGAAGGCAATCGCGCTTGCCACGGCCGCGCCGGTCACACCCCAGCCTGCGCCGGGCATGGTGAAGGAAAGGCCAAGCACATTCAGCGTACGGGTGGGGTAGATCAGCAGGAAGTTGAGCACGACGTTGATCACATTCACCCAGATGCCCACGCGCATGGGTGTTTTGGTATCGCCGGCTGCGCGCAGCGCGGTGCCGAAGATGATGCTTGCGGCTCTGGGCAGCATGGGCGTATACAGGATGAAGAAATACTGCGACGCCAGAGCGCGGATGGAGGGATCCACCTGCATCCACACAGGCACCACGGGACTCAGACTGAGTGCAGCCACGGTGAAGAGAATGCCGGAAAACAGCACGGCCAGCACGGCCTGCGAGGCTACGCGCGCGGCACGTTCCTTGTCGTTGGCGCCGTACGCACGGGCGATGAAGCTCAGAAAACCAACGCCGAGCGCGGAAACAGAACTGCCCACCAGCCAGCCCACGGTGCTTGTTGCGCCCACGGCGGCGGTAGCCTGCGTGCCGAGCGATCCCACCATTGCTGTGTCGATATACTGCACGGCGGTCTGCATGAGCTGCTCGAGCATGGTGGGCCATGCCAGTGAGAAAATCACCGGCAGCATGGCCCACGGAAGCTTGAAGGAACGTTTTTTCATCGTTGGTGCACCTTCTCTTTGCTGGAAGAAAGATTACTTGCGGGAAATGGTGACGGTTACGTTCTCGCCTTCGATGGGCTGACCGAACACGTCCGCGCCGTTTTCGGCATAGCGGATGATGCGGATGGTATCGGCGTCAACGGTTTCCACCTTCAGGCAGCCGGTCTGAAGCATAGCGCTTTCGCGGCGCGCATGGAGGAGCTTTGCGATTTCTGCGCGCAGCGCGTCATCGGCGTCGTCCCAAGCCATCGGCGCGCGGTTCCATGGATCGGCCATGCCGGTCATGCCGATTTCATCGCCGTAGTAGATGGTGGGGGCACCGGGCAGCGCGCACAGGAGTTTGACGGCTTCCACATAGCGCTTCTTGGCGGATTTGAGCTCGCGCTTGCCAAGCTGCACCTTCGACGCTTCCAAGCGGTCCATCTGGATGGCGCCTTCGCGGTCATAGCCGCACAGGGCGTTGAGGATGCGGACGCGGTCGTGGCTGCCAAGCAGATTCATCAGGGAATAATAGAAGGGCGCGGGATAAACCTCCTGCTGGTTGAGAATCACCCGGCGGAGCTGATAAGCGTCGGTCACGCCGGTGAAGAAATCGATGACAGCGCGGCGCAGCGGATAGTTCATCACGCTGTCCAGCGCGTCGCCGATGCAGTAGGAGCGAACAGCGCCGTAGGCGGTCTTGTTGCTCGCGTCTTCCCATACCTCGCCCAGCAGCGTGCTGTCGGGATCGGCCTTTTTGACGGACTGACGCATCTCACGCACCATGTCCATGGGCAGTTCATCCACCACGTCCAGACGCCAGCCGCACGCGCCGCGCTTGATCCAGCCGGGCAGCACGCCATTTTCACCAAGCAGATAGTCGCGGTACGCGCGGTTGCTCTTGTCCACAGCGGGCAGGGTGTAGAAGCCCCACCACGAGTTGTACTTGTCGGGGAACTCCTCAAAGCTGTACCAGCTATAGTAGGGGCTTTCCTTGCTTTGGTAAGCGCCTACGTTGTCGTAGCGGCCATAGCGGTTGAAATACTGGCTGTCGCAGCCGGTGTGGCTGAACACGCCGTCGAGCATGATGCGCATACCGCGCTTTTCGGCGGCGGCGGCCAGCTCGTCAAAGGCCTCGTTGTCGCCGAGAATGGGATCGACCTCTTCGTAGCTGCCGGTGTCATAGCGGTGATTGGAACGGGCGCGGAAGATGGGGTTGATGTAGAGGATGCTCACGCCCAGCTCTTCAAGGTAATCCAGCTTCTGTTTGATGCCCTTGAGCGTGCCGCCGAAGAAGTCCAGCGCGCGGTTGTCGCCGTTTGCAGGATCGGGATCCAGCGTGGGCTTTTCATTCCAGTTTTCGTGGAAGGTGGCTTCCGGATGCGCCTGGGCGATTTTGCGAAGGCGTCCCTTCTGGCCGTTTTTGTCCTTGAAGAAGCGGTCAGGGAAGATCTGGTACACAACGCCGCGGCGCAGGTATTCGGGCGTCTGGTAGGCCGGATCGTAGACCGTTACCTGATAGCTGCGCGGCTGTGTGGCATAATAGGAACCAACGCCGCCCAGCTGATCGGCGGACGTGCCGTAGCGCGCCACATCATACTGGCGCGGAATGATGAAATCGTACCAGAAAAGCATCGGGGTTTTGGGAACCACGATGGTCGCTTCAAAGCGGTCGTCGCCGATGGGAGTCATTTCATACTGGCTTTCGCGTCCATCCCATGTACGCAGGATCACGCGGTCGCTTTCGTCGCACCAGAAACGTACGGTAAGCTGATGACCGGCCTTGACCGGGCCGATGGGGGAGCGGTAGTTTGCATCGTGGGAATCATGATAAAGCATACGGTTCCTCCGTTCTGAGATCAGCGCCGTTTCGGGCGCGGCAAGGCGTATTGTACCATAACAGGCACGTGTTTGGCAAATCCTGCGTTGACAGCCTGCCCTTTGCAATGATAGACTGAATGATGGAAGACAGCAGGAAAGGAGCGTCGGCATGGCCTTTTTGAATCGCGAAACAGGCGAATTGACCTTTGCGGACGGCATGCGTCTGTCGGCGGGACTGCCCATGGACGAGCTGGCCGAGAGGCTTGATGGCGCACAGCAGGGAACCATACGCCTGCAGAGCCATGCTGTAACCGGCGGCAGGCTTGTTCCGATCTGTACGGTCGAAGGCGGCGCGGTGCAGAGCATCAGCCTGTGCGTAAGCTCCATCGGCGGCAAGGAACCGCGCGGCGCGCAGAAGCAGCGGGCGTTTCTGTTTGCCAAAATGGGACTCAACGACCCGTGTATGGGCACCATGGAAACGGTGCGCGTGCTCTGTCCGTTTGGCGAACTGCTGTTTATGACCGATCCGCATACCGGCCGGAGCGAAGTCCGGCTGAACTATACCGCTCGCTGAAGGGAGGCGCGCTATGGCCATTACCAATATCATGCGCGACTGCCTCGTGCGCTATCAGCAGACGGCTATCCGCGAAACCGGACGCAGGCCCATTACTTATCTGCGGGAGCCAATGGATGAAAAGCTGCTTTTGCCGGGATGTACGCGCCCGGGCTGCTCGTTCTGGCAGCCGGTGGCGTGGGAAAAAGAAGTTCCGCTTGGTCGGGATGCGCATCGGTTTCACGAAAGCATCCGCGAGTATCTGTCGCTGTGCCAGTTCCTGGAGATCAATTTTGTGCTGCCGGTGGCCAACGCCGGAGGCCCGCTGAGCTTTTTGTATGGAAGAATTTTTGAAACCTGCCGCAATACGGTTTCGCGCCCGCCGGAACGCGCATTTGAAGAGGCGATGATGGCGCACCGGTTTGAGCCGGAAACGCCGCTTTCCTACTGCATGGCGCAGACGTCGGACGATGGGGAGCCGCTGCTGTTGATGGTGCGCGCAGAGGATGGCGGCGTATATGTGCGCTATGCGTCATCGGAGGTGCGGATGCTGGATCTGAAGCTTGGACTGGACCGGCTTTTGCCAAAGCTGCAATTTGTTTATCGAATCTGAGAAAAAGGAGGCGGGAGGCGTGGAAAACATCATCAGCTATGCAGGGCTGGACGTGAGCATGCTGTGGTCACAGGCGGCGCGTCTCTTCGCCCATGATGAGGATCTGCCCAAAAGATACCGCACATTTCTGCCGCTGTTTCCGCTGGAACTGATCGTGGATATGCCCTATGAAAACGGCCGCTTTGCGCGCGATGCGGCAAGTTATCACCGTGTTCTCAGCGATCGTCTTCCCATGCTCTATGCAGGCGAAAACCGCCGCCGATGCTTTGATCAGGACGATGTGTTCGCAGGCGGCGCGGTCACGGTGGATCAGGCATGGATCAGGCTCTTTCCGCAGTATCAGCCCTTTGCAGGCGACAGGCTTTGCATCTACATGATCGGCGGAGGCCATCAGGCCGTTGCGCTGCCTGAAAGCCTCTATCCGCGCGCGGGCGTGCTGCTGGAAAACGCCGAACGCAGCATGGGCATTACGCAGCGATGCCGTCATTACAGCGCGTGGCTGGCGGAACGGCTTGACGCGGGGGATCCCTATGACGCAGATTTCCTGGAGGAAAGCTATCTGACGCAGCACAAGCTGCAGCCAGTATGCGTGCGCCAGCGCGAACTGGGCCGC
This sequence comes from Clostridia bacterium, assembly GCA_017938645.1. The sequence goes on along the minus strand of JAGBBE010000078.1, from coordinate 28,563 downwards.
GTGCTGCAGGAAATCAGCATGATGCGCGATCTGCACCTGAGTCAGACTTCTCCTTCTGAATGGTATACCGAAAGCGCGAAGCAAAGTGAGCACATTCCGCAGTATGTGCCTTTCCGCTGTGCCTGCGACTGCTTTGAACCACAATGCGTCACGCGCGATACGGCGAGGCTTATGCAGCTTCATTTTGAGGATGACCGCATTCCGGGCGATTTGTGGATGGTCTATCAGGATGCGAGCGAATATATCGACAAGCGGCGGATGGTTGTGGATGTACGTGCGCTCTGTGAAGGATTCCAGATTGCTCCTGCCTGCGACTGGGAGGCGCGCGGCGGCGTGTATCCCGACCGTGTTCGGGTGGCGGTGGTACGCGACCGAAATCTCACGCTCATGGTTGCCGAAACCATCAACAATCCGGCTTACGGCAGCGGTATGAATCCGCAGGGCAGGCTCAACCGGCTGGTCTATCTGCCAAACAGCCTTTCGCTTTTGCAGCGCGGGCAGCTGGGCGAGGAAACGCACAGCCTCACCTGCAAAAATGACCGCATCTGCGAAGAGGAGTACCTGCACATGCGCGTGCTGGCCGAGTGGCAGGAGCACAAGGGCAGGCTGATCGACGCCATGTACTGCCGCGAAAGCGCGCTGGGTCAGACGTATTACGGTACGCGTTCCTACGACCGCGCGCGCGATTTGCTCGACTCGCAGGTGGAGCGTTTGAGCCGTATGGTGGCCGATGAACCCTCCGATCATGGCCAGCGCAGCGGCTATGACGCGGACATCGACTATCTGCGCCGCAAGGCAAGAGCACGCTCCGAAGCGGATGCAACTTTTATGCACGATTTCCAGCGCGAACATTGTATTGAAAGCGGATACGCCATGCGCAGCTTCAAGCATACCTTTGCGCTGACGGATCTGACGGACAAGCCCGAACGCTCCCAGCAGGCCAAACCGGCCAGAAACAACCGCATGCAGGCTTCCAACGGACAATGGTTCGAGCAGGTCAGCATGTTCGGAGAATAAAAAATTGCCCCGGAAGGATGCATTCCTTCCGGGGCTGAATGGTCCTTACACGATGCCCAGATATTCCTCCAGACAGAGATTCCGGTCGCGCATGTCGATGCTGTGGGGCAGACCGACGTAGCGGATGTGCCAGCATTCAGCCAGATAGCCGGTGATATCCTCCTTGTCCTCCTGATAGCGAATGACAAATCCATATTCCCAGCAGTGCTTGTGCAGCCACTTTTGTTCCTCGGTTCCTTTGAAAATGGTGCCGGGTACGGTGATGTCGAAAGCAAGCCCTGTGTGGTGTTCGCTGGTACCGGGATCCGCTACGGTCTGACGCGTGGCGGAAATGGCATTCTGCTGGCTGAAGCCTTCGTTTCGATACTCCTGCACCTGCTTGTCAAAGAGGTTCTTCTGGTACTTGTAGCTTCGGTATCCTGCGGAAATCTGCCAGTCGGTCACGCCATCCTGATGTGCGGCCTTGAACATCTCAATCATCGCGTTAACCGCCGTGCGATCGCCCTCAATGTCGCTGCCCTTGACGGTGGCCACAGAAGAGGGAATCACGTTTTTGAGCCTGACCAGATCGCGGGGCTTGAAGCTTTCGTCGATGGGATATTCGCGGTTGACGAGCATCGGCATGGCGTTGGGATCGGGCGTTGGAGTGATGGTCACCTGTTTGGCGTTTTCGCTGTAGAGAAGCGCGAAGGTCTTCTTTGCAGCCACGCCGTCCACGTCCAGACCGTTCTGGCTCTGGAACAGGCGCACAGCCTCCTCTGTGCCGCCGCCGAAATCACCGTCGATGGAGCCTTCATAATAGCCCAGTTCCTGCAGCCTGCGCTGCATCTCCTTGACTGATTCGCCGTTGGCGCCCTTTTTGAGCAGAGCCGGCGTAGGCGTGGGCGCAGGCGTCGGAATAAAGGTCTGTGCAGAATTCAGGTACAGATGCGTGCGTGTGCTTTCGCCTGCGATGCCGTCGGCCGTCAGCCCGTGCTGGGCCTGAAAGCGGATTACGGCCTCCTGCGTGCCGGGACCGTACTGACCGTCGACCTCGCCGGAGTAGTAGCCCAGATCGCGCAGGCGTTCCTGCAGCTTGCGCACTGCATCGCCCTTTACGCCCAGTTTCATCAGAAACACGGTGGGCTCGGGCGTCATGTTGGGATCAGGCGTAATCATGTACATGCTGCGTACATCCGCCGTGGGTGTGGGCGTTGCAGAAAGCTCGATTTCAAGCGTACGCCGTGCCTGCGTCATCTGCGGAGCGAGAAGTGCAATGGCGATTACTGCGCCGATAAGAACAAGCGTAAACAGGATCGCAGAAAGTTTGATCTTCAAAATCCGGGCTCCTTATCAAAACGGGCAGGGCAATCAGATGAAGCCCTGCCTGTTGGAATATGGAATCAGTTTTTCGGCCACATGGGATTGGGGTACAGGCCTTCTTCCGTCATGCGGGAGAGAGCGTCCACCACTTCGGCGCGGTCCTCGCGGTAGGTAACACCGTACCACTTGTCGGGCGTGGTGTACACACGGGCGGTGGCCCCGGCATTGAGCTGGGCGTCAACCACGCTGGGCAGGAAGTATTCGGCCTTGAGCGGATTGGCAGGCACCTTTTCGGCAAGGAACTGCGGGAAGCCGTCCTTGAGGTGCTGCATCATGGCGGCCGAGAAGCCCCACATGTTCATGCTCACAACCGTCTCGGGAGAGAGCAGGGTATAGTTCTTGCCGTCTTCGGTAAACAGCGGACCGTCCACGCTGGAGATGATGTGGGTACGCTCCTTGAGGTCCGTCAGACAGCTGTTTTCATCCAGCGTGCATACGCCGCGGGCAACGCTGCCGGTTTCGCTCAGGGTATTCTTGATCAGGTAGCCGACCATGCACAGATCCTTGTCGGAAGACAGCTTCGTAAGATGATCGTAGCACAGCTGGAACGCTTCGCGGCCGTAATAGTCATCGGCATTGATGGCGCAGAAGGGAGCGTCGCCGACCTTTTCGGCCGCGCACAGCACGGCGTGACCGGTGCCCCAGGGCTTGACGCGGCCCTCGGGAATGTCAAAGCCCTCGGGAATATTGTCCAGAGCCTGATAGGCGTAGTCGATCTGCATGTGCTTGCTTACACGGTCGCCCAGAACGTCACGGAAATCCTGCTCGTTTTCCTTTTTGATGATGATCACCGCGCGCTCAAAGCCGGCGCGCTTTGCATCAAACAGGGAATAGTCCAGAATCAGCTCTCCATCGGGGCCCACGGGATCCATCTGCTTCAGTCCGCCGTAGCGGCTGCCCATACCAGCTGCCATGATGACCAGAACGGGTTTGCTCATGCTGTATTATCCTTTCTTTGCAAGCTCGCGAACGCATGCGAGCATTTCATCCCAGTGCGCGTCCATTTCGCTGAGCAGCTTGAACTGCGTGCGGGCGCGCACGAGATTGTGTTCGGGGTATTCGGTCTTGAAATAGATATCGCCGTTGAGGTAGTCGCCCAGGAAACGGATGCCGTTTTCCAGCGTCATCATTTTTGCACCGATGGCCAGAGAATCGACCTCGCTGGCGGAAAGCGCATCGGCAACTTCGCTCAGATAGCCCTCGGCATAGGCGCGGTAGAGATCCAGATCCAGATGCACCTTGTCAAGATCGGTTTCGTCCTCTGCGGCGGTGCTTGCGCCGAAACGGATGGCATCGCCGAAGTCGTAGGCGCAAAGACCGGGCATTACGGTATCCAGATCGATGACACACACAGCATGACCGGTGCTTTCGTCCACAAGAACGTTGTTGAGCTTCGTATCGTTGTGAGTGACGCGCAGGGGCAGCTCGCCTTTTTCCAGCTGATCAACCAGCGTGGCGCCGAAGGATTCGTAGCTCAGAGCGGTTTCGATCAGATCGCGCACATTGTCGGCGCGGCCGGAAAGGTTGCGCTCCACGGCTTCGCGGAAATCGCGGAAACGCTTGGGCGTGTCGTGGAAGCGAGCGATGGTCTCATGCAGGGTGGAGGCGTCGAAATCATCCAGCATGGACATGAAGCGGCCGAAAGCATGGCCGGATTCACAGAAGATCGCCGCATTTTCCACGCGGTCATAGCTGACGCTGTCGGCCACAAAGCTGTAGGAGCGCCAGTAATCGCCGTTTCGGTCGATGATACAGTATTCGCCCTGATTGTTTTTTACCATTCTGAGGGTTTCGCGCTCAGGATCGCCGCCGCGGGCGCGGATGCGCTTGCGCAGGTGATGGGTTACGCGCAGGATGTTGTCCATCACGGCCAGAGGATCGGGGAATACGTTTTTATTGATGCGCTGCAGTACGTACTGCGAGCCGGAACCGTCGTCCCGGCAGAACAGATAGGTATCGTTGATGTGCCCACCGCCAAAGGGCCTGGGGCAGTCAACCTTGCCTTCCGGGGCGAATTGAGCCGCCAGCGCGCGCACTTCGTCAAGCGTAAGTTTCATGATTTCTCTCCATGTATGACTGCAAAAAAGTGCAGTTTTCCGACGGACAGACCGCCGTAACATACATTATAGCACGAATTGAGCAGAACAACAATCCCCCAATTGCTTTGCAATGGGAGGAATGACAAATACGCCGCGCGCTGCCCTGAAAAAGGCAGGTGCGGCGCAGAAAGCGGAGTTATTCGTAGATTCTGGGGGAGAGGATACCGATGTCCGGCAGATTGCGGTAGGTTTCATCGTAGTCCAGACCATAGCCTACGACGAAGGCGTCCGGAATGTTGAAGCAGGAATAGTCCACTTCCAGTTCTACTCTGCGGCGGGCGGGCTTGTCCAGCAGGGTGGCGATGCGCAGGCTGGATGCGCCGCGGGAAAGCAGCGTACGCTTGAGGAAGCTGAGCGTCATGCCGCTGTCCACAATGTCCTCCACCACGATGACGTCACGGCCCAAGATGCTGCGGTCAAGATCCTTGACCATCTTTACTTCGCCGCTGGTCTTGGTGGAAGCGCCGTAGCTGGATACGACCATGAAGTCGATTTCCAGAGGAAGATCGATTTCGCGGATCAGGTCGCAGAAGAAGACGCTGGCTCCCTTGAGGATGCAGACCATGACCGGCTTCTTGCCCGCATAGTCCTGCGTGATCTGCTGACCCAGCTTTTTCACGGCTTTGGCCAGTTCTTCCTTGGTATAGAGGATGCTTTCCAGATCCTGATACATAGCGCGGTTGTTTTCCATGATAGGTCACTCCTTGTAATCAATGAGGCAGAAAGGAATGTGCGCCGCGAAGACGCACAGAACCGTCTGGAATGGTGTTCAGCCGCAGAAGTTCTGCGGTGCAGAGGGAGGGAATCCACCATACATCGCTGCCGCAGGCAAGCACGGTAAGCGCGGACCGCAGCGGCAGATCGATCTTGCGGTCGATGAGGAAGCGGCGCAGGGGCTTGGAGCCCGGAGCGCCGAAGGGATGAATGCGGTCGTCCGGCCGGATGGGTCTGAACACAGGCTCAAGAGCCAGAAGCTCCGGCGTGAGGATGATTTCCTTCGTGCTGTGAGGCAGTTCACCGGAAGCGGATTCCTGATGAATGGAAAGATGCGAGAGATTCACAGGCGCTTGTACAGGTGGAAAGCAGAAGGCTTCCGAGGATGCAAGCGGCTCACCGGACTGATGCATCAGATACAGAAAGACCGTTCCAGCCTGCGCTGCAAGATTTGATGGCAAATTGCAGCAGGTTCCGGCTGGCTGATCAATCAGCGAAAAAAGCTGAAGCGTGTCGCTTCGGGAGAGGGAGTGCTCGTCGGGAGAAAGTCCGGCAAGCTTCGACCCATCCTGCCACCAGCGGCGCAGCACGCGCCGCACGAGCGCTTCGGGCGAATGAACAAGCGGCTCTTTTTTCAGGGCAAACAGCGGGGGGATGCTGTACAGTGCAGACTGATAGATCGCTTCAGCCTGCGCAGACAGGCACGCCTCGTCAGCGGCAAGCGTCTGCGCGGTATTGGCGATGTGCTCCGATGCGCCGGGATACAGACGCTCCAGTTCCGGCAGTATGTTTAGCCTGAGAATATTGCGCGGGGTAACGGGTTCGAAGTTGCTTCCGTCCTCGCAATAATCGGAAACAGCAGAGGCAAGCTGCTCCTTGGACAGCGACAGAAACGGCCTGAGCAGCACGCCGCGACCGAATGCGGAGAGCGGCTTCATGCCGCACAGACCTTCCATACCGCTTCCGCGCAGAAGGTGCATCAGCACGGTTTCAGCCTGATCATCGCGATGATGTGCCGTTAAAAGAGCGTCGGCAGAAAGGCGTTCCATCTGCGAAAGAAAAATCATACGCCTGCGTTCCCTTGCGAGCGTCTCCATACCTGGAGTGTGCATCGAGCCATTCAGCCCGGCATTTTCTACCTGCAATGCAACGCCCAGCTTGCTGCACAGCCTGCGGACAAACTGTTCGTCCTGCCGGGAGCTTTCGCCGCGCAGATCATGCTGCACATGGCAGACAAAAACAGAGAATGGAATCTCCTTTTGCAGTGCGCACAGCGCATGCAAAAGCGCCACGCTGTCGCAGCCGCCGCTGACGCCGCACAAGAGGCGCGCATCCGGCCGCAGCAGACCTGCCTCTTTCAGCGAATGGCGAAGGGCGTCAATCAGGGCTTTCATGCGTTTTCACTCCCGTGGGAACGCAGAAGGGATACGATCTGTCCGGCCAGCGCTGCGCCAAGCTCGTCGGCCATCCTGGCCCAGCCCCATGCGAGCGTATCGTCCGGCAGAAGCAGCATCAGCGTGAAGCATGCGTCTTTATCGCAGATGCGGATGACGCCGGCGTGCTCCCGTCCGCCGAAGTCGCACAATACGGGCGAGCCCGGAGCGGCAGCCTTGAGCGCAGCGTCCTGATCCATGGCGGCTGGAAGCTGCTGCGCGGGTTCAAAGGGAAGGGAATACAAAAGCACAAACAACTGTCCGACATAGCGCTGAAAGTCCTTCACAGCCTTCTGCACCAGCGTCTGATCCTCGGAAGTGATGCGCAGAAACAGCGTCGGCACGTCTCCGTCCGACATGGAGCAGGAGGCGCGGTACTCGCCTTTGGGCGCGCGTTCATAAACGGTGCGCGCGTGGCGGCGTTCACTCAGACGCGCGGCGTATTCCGGCGCGGCGGCACGGATGCGCTCCTGATCGGTGTGCGGCATGCGCCGCAGAAAAAGCCGGAGCTGTTCTTTTCCTTCGGCCGTCAGATAGAGCGTGCCCTCCAGCCCGTGGCTGGCCGAGGCGACGGCACCGGCGGTTTTCAGCTCGTCCAGAAACATGCAGAAGGGAATGTACTCCATCAGCTCCAGCTGCGCTGCAAACGGCCAAAGCTGCTCCTGTGTGGCCATCCCCAGCGCGTCCAGACAGCACAGGATGCGCAGCTTGTATTCGGTGTCAGAAATGTTGCGTTTGGGCGAAAAAAGCGGCATGACGCCCTCCTATCTCTTATCTGCAACGAAAGAAGGGCAAAGCGCGTGCTTTGCCCATATTGATGCCCATGGGGCATAGCGTGGTCATAGTGTGAATCAGGCCATGAAGGGCTTGATGTCGGCCAGAAGATCATCGCAGGAATCGGCGTAGATTTCCATGGTGATCGGCTTGCTCAGGTCAAGGCTGAAAATGCCCAGAATGGACTTGGCGTCCACCACGTGACGGCCCGCGCGCAGATCCACATCATAGGGATAGCGGTTGACGATATTCACAAACGACTTCACGTTTTCGGCCAGGCTCAGCTTGATATTTACAGACTTCATTATGCATTGCCTCCTTGCTTTTTACTCACCCTGCAATTATACACCAATGAATTGGAAAAAGCAACAGACGCAAAGGCTGAAACTGGTATCACAATTGACATGCGCTTGCCGCCGGTGCTATAATGCAGCGGTATTCAACCCCGCTTTTGAGGAGGTTTTTCAATGGCGCAGGAATATCAGGTCTGTACCCGCTGCATTATGGACACGACCGACCCCGCGATCACTTTTGACGAGCACGGCGTGTGCTCTTTTTGCAAGCGCGATGACGAAATGCGCGCTTTGAGCGGCTATCGTCCGGGCGTAAGCGAGCAGGAGCTGGAAAAGACCCTTGCGATTATCAAAGAGAACAGCCGTGACCGCGAATATGACTGCATCGTGGGCGTATCCGGCGGCGTGGACAGCGCGTACATGCTCTATCAGGCCATCGAGCGCGGGCTGCGCGTGCTGGCTGTGCATGTGGACAGCTGCTGGAACCTGAAGCTGGCTGAGGACAACATCCGCAAGATGTGCGATGCGCTCAAGGTGAAGCTTCATACCTATGAGATGGACTGGCCCACCATGCGCGAACTGCAGCGTGCATACATGTTTTCCGGCGTGGCCAACATCGACGTGGTGCAGGATCACCTCTACTGCGCGGCCATTTATGAGATGGCGCGCAAGTACAATGTGAAATACATCCTCAACGGCTCCAACATCGCCACCGAGGGTGCGTCCGCGCCGTTCAGTGCGCAGCATACCTACCGCGATTCGTGGCATATGAAGAGTATTTATAAAAAACACGGACGCGGCATGAAGCTGGACAAGTATCCCTTCCTGTCTTTCCGGGATGCGTGGCTGGGTCTGCCGGGCGTAACGAAGATCAATCTGCTGGATTATCTGCCCTATTCCAAGACCGAGGCCATCCGCGTGCTGAATGAAAAGTTCGGCTGGCAGTACTATGGCGGCAAGCACTTCGAATGCCGCTTCACCCGCTACTTTCAAAGCGTGTATCTGCCGGTGAAGTTCCAGTATGACAAGCGCCGCTCGCATCTGAGCTGCCTGATCCGCAACGGCGAGATGACCCGCGAAGAGGCGCTTGAGGAAATCGCGCAGCCGCCGTATCCTTTGCAGGAGCAGCAGGCGGATGAAGAACACATCCTCAGCCGCCTGGAAATCGAGCCCGAACAGTGGCAGCGTATTCTCCATCAGCCGCCCACGCCCAACAGCGCCTACTTCTCCCAGCAGAAGCTCATCGACCTGGCCATGAGCCTGCTCGGCCGCACGGGACTGGACAAGCTGAAGAAGAAACTCTACAGCGTGAAAAAGTAAGTACAGCAAAAAAACATCAAAACCGGCGTTTTGCCGGTTTTTTTCATTGCATTCTGCGCATAGATCATGTATGATAAACGCACGCGGTCGAAAAACTGCCGATAGGGCAAAAAACGTCCCACCTTATTTTCAGGAGGTTTGAAATATGGAACGAGTCTTTAATTTCTCCGCAGGTCCCGCCATGATCGCCCAGAGCGTGCTCGAAAAAGCCCAGCAGGAACTGGTCTGCTATCCCGGACGCGGCATGAGCGTGATGGAAATGAGCCATCGCAGCGCGATGTATGTGGATATCTTCAATGAGACCAAGGCGCTTCTCAAGCAGCTGATGAACGTGCCCGACGAATACGAAATCCTCTTCCTGCAGGGCGGCGCGACGCTGCAGTTCAGCGCAGTTCCCATGAACTTGATGGTGAAGGGCAAGGCCGACTATGTGGACAGCGGCAACTTTGCCCATCTCGCCGCCGAGGAGGCGAAGAAATACGGTCAGGTGCACATCGCCGCATCCTCCCGTGAGGCCAACTATACCTTCGTGCCCAAGACCTACGACTGGTCTGACGACGCGGACTACGCCTACATCACCACCAACAACACCATCTATGGCACCCGCTACACCGTTATTCCCGATACGAAGGCTCCGCTGGTGGCCGACATGAGCTCCAACATCCTCTCTGAGGAAATGGACATCACCAAATTCGGCATGATCTTTGCCGGCGCGCAGAAGAACATCGGCCCGGCCGGACTGTGCATCGTGATCGTGCGCAAGGATCTGCTCGGCCGTGAGAGTGCGCTGTGCCCCAAGCTGATGAGCTGGGCCATCGAAGCCAAGAACGACTCCATGGTCAACACGCCCAACACCTACGGCATCTACATGGCCAAGCTCGGCTTTGAATGGCTGCGCGATCTGGGCGGCGTGCCTGCGATCTATGAGCAGAACGTCTACAAAGCCAATCTCCTCTACGACTTCATCGACAACAGCGCCCTGTTCAACGCGCCCGCTGCAAAGGAAGACCGTTCGCTGATGAACGTCACCTTCGTCACCGGCGACGCCGACAAGGACGCGGCCTTTGTCAAATACGCCACCGCCAACGGACTGGTCAACCTCAAGGGCCACCGCAGCGTAGGCGGCATGCGCGCCAGCATCTACAACGCCATGCCGGTGGAAGGCGTGAAGAAGCTGATTGAAGTCATGAAGGCTTTTGAGAAGGAGAATGCATAATGTACAAGATTCAGACGCTGAACAAGATTTCGGATATCATCCACAATTATCTCAACGCCGACAAATACCTCATCGCCGCCGAAGAACCCGTGCCGGACGGGATCATCGTCCGCTCCGCCAGCATGCACGACATGGAGCTGCCGGAATCCCTGCTGGCCGTTGCGCGCGCAGGCGCAGGCACCAACAACATTCCCATCGAAGCCTGCACCAAGCAGGGCATCGCCGTGTTCAACACCCCCGGTGCAAACGCCAATGCTGTGGCTGAACTGGTGATCTGCGGCCTCATGCTCGGCGGACGCAACGTCGTGGGCGGCGTAGACTGGGCTCGCTCGCTGGAAGGTGCGGACGTGGCCAAGCAGGTTGAAAAGGGCAAGGGTCAGTTTGCCGGTCCCGAAGTGCGCGGCAAGACGCTGGGCGTAATCGGCCTGGGCGCCATCGGCGTGCTGGTGGCCAACGCGGCTTCGCAGGGTCTGGGCATGGACGTGGTCGGATACGATCCCTTCATGAGCGTGGACAGCGCCTGGGCACTCAGCCGCTCCGTGCGTCACACCAACTCTCTGGAGGAAATCTACAAGACTGCCGATTACATCACCATCCATATTCCGCTCAAGGACAACACCCGCGGCATGATCAACGCAGCTGCCATCGCCCAGATGAAGGACGGCGTGCATCTGCTCAACTTCTCCCGTGCTGAACTGGCGGACTTCGCCGATCTGGCCGCTGCGCTGGATACGGGCAAGGTGGCCAGCTACGTCACCGACTTCCCGACTCCGGAAGTGCTGGCCATGAAGAACACCGTCGCCATCCCGCATCTGGGCGCGTCCACGCCTGAGAGCGAGGAAAACTGCGCTGCCATGGCTGCACAGGAACTGCGCGATTATCTGGAATTCGGTCAGATCCGTCATTCCGTCAACCTGCCTGAAATCATCCTCGGCCATTCCGAGGGCGTGCGCGTGCAGATCATCCACGAAAACGAACCAGGCATGGTTTCGGCCATTTCCGCCGCCATCGGCGCACGCAAGATCAACATCAACAACATGATCAACAAATCCCGCAAGGAAATCGCCGTTACCGTTCTGGAAATCGACCGTCTGCCTGATCAGCGGCTGAAGAATGAGCTCATGGCGCTTCCCGGCGTGGTGCGTGTCAGAATTTTCGGATAATCAAAACAAGCCCGGACGAAAATGCTCGTCCGGGCTTTGCTGTGTGCATTTTTAGTTGAGGAAACCGTTCACGATCTGTTCTTCGGCTTCCTGTTCCGTCAGACCCAGAGTCATCAGCTTGATGATCTGTTCGCCTGCGATCTTGCCGATGGCGGCCTCATGGATGAGGCTGGCGTCGATGCAGGAGGCGGACAGCTGGGGACAGGCGAGCACGGTGGCGGAATCCATCAGAATGGAATCGCACTCGGTATGTCCGGTGCAGGGTGCATTGCCGTTAATGGTAGACACAAACTTCTGGTGGCTCTGATCGCGGGCAACGGTGCGGCTGACGATATCGCAGTGGCTGCCTTCGCCGTTCATGTCAGCCACAAAATCGCTGACGGCCTGCTGCGTGCCGGTGGTCATCACCTTTTCGTGCACGATGAGAGTGGCCCCGGCCTCCAGCGTGGCGGTGGTCTTGCGCACGGTGTCGTCCACGCCGGAAATCTGCGTGTTTTCCATATCCACACTGGCGCCTTCAGCCAGATGGACGACGGTAGTGGGGTTCATCAGGCGCTTTCCGCGGCCTTCGCCTTCGCCGTAATGGCGTTCGATGTAGCGGACTTTGGCGTTTTTGCCCACGTGGAAGGTATGGATGCCGTCGTGCGCGCTGTCTTCGTCGCCGCAGTTGTGAATGCCGCAGCCGGCCATGATGGTCACGTCGCTGTCATCGCCGATAAAGAAGTCGTTGTACACGGTCTCCTTCACGCCGCTTTCGCTGATGATGACCGGAATGTGCAGCGTCTCACGGGTACCGGGCTTGATGATGATGTTGATGCCGGGCTTGTCCTCTTTGGTGATGATCTGCACATTGGGGCTGGAGGAACGCGCGGCAGTCTGGCTGTTGATGCGGATGTTGAACGCGCCGCCGGTGGGCAGCTCGCCCAGATCAGCGACCTCGCGCAGAAGACCCTTCATGATGTTGTCAAGCACGGGCGTTCACCTCCATTTTGTCCGTAAGCACGCGGCAGGCGGCGTCATCCACGCTGTGGAGAAGCTCAGGCAGAATTCCTTCGCGGGTGCCGTACTGCTCCAGCCTGCCGTCGCGGATGTAGGCGATTTTGTCGGCGATGTTGAGGATGCGTTCCTGATGGCTGATGATGAGGATGCTGCCGTCGGTCTTGCGGCGCATTTCCTCGAAAACATGGATCAGGCTCTGGAAGCTCCACAGGTCGATGCCGGCCTCAGGTTCGTCAAAGATGTTCAGCTTCGTTCCGCGCGCCAGCGTCATGGCGATTTCAATGCGCTTCATCTCGCCGCCGGAGAGGCTGTCGTTGAGTTCGCGGTCCAGATAATCGCGGGCGCACAGCCCCACTTCACTGAGGTACCTGCAGGCATCCGCCATGGAATGCTTGCCGCCGGTGGCGAGCATGAGCAGGTCCTTGACGCGCAGACCCTTGAAGCGCACGGGCTGCTGAAAAGCATAGCTGATGCCATGGCGCGCTCGCTCGGTAATGTTCATATGGGTGATATCCTCGCCGTCGAGGAGAATCTGTCCGGACGTAGGCGTTACGATGCCGGCGATCACCTTGGCCAGCGTTGACTTGCCGCCGCCGTTGGGACCCGTGATGGCCACCACATGATCGTCGATGGTCAGGTTGATATCCTGAAGGATCTCCTTGCCGTCCTCTACCTCAAAATGGATGTGTTTGAGCTCCAGCATGGTTTCCACTCCTTGTCTGCGCCAAAAAAACAGCGCTTTTGGTATCATATCATTTCCGGGGAAGGAATAGCAAGCCCAAAAGCACGGAAAGGGGTGCTTTTCTGCCGGTTTTCCTTGCGCAGGAACAAGGCTTCATGGTATAATACAAGTTGGGCTATGCTGTTTATCTTTTTGGCTGGCCTGAGTAAAGAATAAGGAGAACAACTGCCTTGGGTATCATGGATGGGCTCAAAAAGCTGTTCGGCCAGAGCAATGAGGCCGAAGTCAAGCGCCTGCAAAAGATTGCCGATAAAGTTCTCGCCAAGGAGGACGAATACAAAAAACTGACCGACGCCGAGCTTCAGAACAAAACGCCGGAGCTCAAGAACCGCCTTCACAACGGCGAAACGCTGGATGATATTCTGCCCGACGCCTTTGCCGCCTTCCGCGAGGCTGTATGGCGCGTGGATGGAAAGCGCCTCTTCCCGGTGCAGATCATGGGCGGTATCTGCCTGCATCAGGGCCGAATCGCCGAGATGAAAACCGGCGAGGGCAAAACCCATACCGCCACCCTGCCTGCCTACCTCAACGCCCTTGCCGGAAACGGCGTGCACATCGTGACCGTCAACGACTATCTGGCACGTTTTCAGGGCGAGTGGATGGGCAACATCTTCCGCTTCATGGGCATATCCGTGGGCGTGATCATTCACGACATGGACAATGCCGAGCGCCGCGCCGCCTACGCCTGCGACATCACCTACGGCACCAACAACGAAATGGGCTTTGACTACCTGCGCGACAACATGGTCATCCGCAAGGAAGATATGGTGCAGCGCGGCCATTCCTACGCCATCGTCGACGAAGTGGACTCCATCCTCATCGACGAAGCCCGCACGCCTCTGATTATCTCTGGCGTGGGTGACAAGTCCACCGACATGTATGAGAAGGCCGACCGTTTTGTCAGCCGTCTGCGCAACGAAGAGGACTACACCGTTGAGGAAAAGGACAAGGCCGTCGCGCTCACCGAGCAGGGCATTGCCAAGGCACAGAATGCCTTCGGCGTGGAAAACATCGCTGATATGGACAATGCCGAGCTCTACCACCACATTCTGGCCGCGCTCAAGGCTCATGCCATCATGAAGCGTGACGTGGACTACGTGGTGCAAAACGGCGAGGTCATCATCGTCGATGAATTCACCGGACGACTGATGGTCGGCCGCCGCTACTCCGACGGTCTGCATCAGGCCATCGAAGCCAAAGAACATGTGAAGGTCGAGCGCGAGAGCAAGACGCTGGCGACCATCACCTTCCAGAACTACTTCCGCATGTATGCCAAGATCAGCGGCATGACCGGCACCGCCAAGACCGAGGAAGAAGAATTCCAGGGCATTTACAATCTGGACGTTGTGCAGATTCCCACCAACCGTCCCATGATCCGCAAGGACATGAACGACATGGTCTACAAGACCAAGCGCGGAAAGTTTAACGCCGTGGTGGAAGAAATCGTGGAGCGTCACAAGACCGGTCAGCCCATTCTGGTGGGTACGGTCAACGTGGAAGTCAGCGAGATGCTTTCTCACATGATCCGTCTGCGCGGCGTGCCGCATGAGGTGCTCAACGCCAAGAACCACCAGAAGGAAGCTGAAATTGTGGCTCAGGCCGGCCACGTGGGCGCTGTAACCATCGCCACCAACATGGCAGGCCGCGGCACCGACATTCTGCTGGGCGGCAACCCGGACTTCCTCGCCCGCCGCAGGATGCGCCAGGAGAACATTCCCGACGAGATCATCATGGAAGCCATCGGCCACAATGAAAACGTGTCCGAACAGGTGCTGGAGGCCCGCAAGCTCTACCGTCAGTGGTTTGCGGAGTTCAAGCAGGAAACCGACGCCGAGCATGAGCGTGTGATGGCGCTGGGCGGACTGCACATCATCGGCACGGAAAAGCATGAATCCCGCCGTATCGACAACCAGCTGCGAGGCCGTGCAGGCCGTCAGGGCGACCCGGGCTCCACCCAGTTCTTCATTGCTCTTGAAGACGACCTCATGCGTCTGTTCGGCGGCGAGCGCATTGCGCCCATGATCGAAAAGCTCGGCATGGGTGAAAACGAAGCGCTGGAAGCCGGCATGCTCACCAAGCAGATTGAATCCGCCCAGAAGCGCATCGAAGGCCGAAACTTCGGCATCCGTAAATCCGTTCTGCAGTTCGACGATATCATGAACAAGCAGCGCGAGATGATTTACGGCCAGCGCAAGGACATTCTCATGGGCAGCGACGTCCGCAAGGATATCATCTCCATGGTGCACCATCTCATCGATTCCTGTGCCGAGCGCAGCCTGGGCGGCGAGGGTTCCTTCGAGTGGTCCATCGATACCGCGAAGCAGTACCTCGAAACCCTGTGCTTAAAGCCCGGCACCTTTGACAAGTATGCCGAGGCCATCGTGCCCATGGAAAAATCCGACGAGCTGGTTCCCAAGCTCTACGAAGAAGCTGAGAGCTTCTACGCTGAGCGCGAGAAGATGCTCACCGAAATGGGCATCGACATGCGTGAGTTTGAGCGCGTGATTCTGCTCAATGCCATCGACCGTCACTGGATGGATCACATCGACGCCATGGACGACCTGCGCGAGGGTATCGGCCTGCGTGCCTACGGTCAGCGCGACCCTGTGCAGGAGTACCGTCTCGAATCCTATGACATGTTCAACGACATGGTGCACTTCATCCGTGAGGAAACCGTGCGCCGTCTCTATCAGGCGCGTGTGGAGCGTCTGCCTGAACGCCGCCGCACCGTGAATCTCGACGCCACCAAGACCAATCTCGACGAGAACACCAACGGTCAGGCCAAGAAGTCCGGCGCGCCCGTCTCCAAGACCACGCCCGGGGCCGCGGGCCGCAACCAGCCCTGTCCCTGCGGCAGCGGCAAAAAGTACAAGCATTGCTGCGGCAGGGGCTAACCAAGGGCTGAGTCCCTGGACCCCGGACCGCTTCGCGGGGTTGACGCTGCAAGTCTGGCCTTGCACATAAGACCGCCGGTCGGCCAGAGGCCTCCCGGCTCGCAATTGCCAAGGCTCCCTTTTACCGAAATCCATACTTTCAAGGAAGTGATACACCATGATCATCGATCAGGAACGAATCAAGCAGGATCTTGCCAAGCTGCGCGACACTGTCGCCAAGGCCGCCGACGCCCTGCATTTGCCCGTTTTGGAAGAAGAGCTCATCGAGCTCAAGGAAGAAATGAATGCGCCCGAGTTCTGGAATGATCTTGAGCGCTCCACCGCCGTCAACCGCAAGGTCAGCCAGATTGAGGGCAAGCTTAATCGCGTTTCCTCTCTCAATTCCCGCTGCGACGACATCGAAGCCATGCTTGAGCTGTTGGCCGAGGATGACGACGAATCCATCGCCGAGGAATGCGAGAATGAACTGACCGCTCTGGCTGCCGATGCTGATGCGCTGGAGCTGGAAACGCTCATGCGCGGCGATTACGACCGCTGCGACTGCATCCTTTCTCTGCATGCAGGCGCGGGCGGAACCGAGGCGCAGGACTGGACCAGCATGCTGTACCGCATGTACACCCGCTACTGTGAGCGTCACGGCTACAAGGTGACCGTCAATGACTTCCTTGATGGCGACGAAGCCGGCGTGAAGTCCGTCACCTTCCAGGTTGAAGGCGAGAATGCCTACGGCTTCCTGCGTTCCGAGCGCGGCGTGCACCGCCTGGTGCGCATCTCTCCGTTTGACGCCAATGCTCGCCGTCACACTTCCTTCTCCTCTCTGGACGTTGCGCCCATCATGGACGATGACGACGATTTCGAAATCAACATGGAAGAAGTCCGCATCGACACCTACCGTGCCGGCGGCGCTGGCGGTCAGCACGTTAACCGTACCGACTCCGCCGTGCGCATGACGCATATTCCCACCGGCATTGTGGCGCAGTGCCAGAACGAGCGCAGTCAGATCCAGAACCGCGAGGTCTGTCTTCGCATTCTGAAGAGCCGTCTGCTTGAGATGCGCGAACGCGAGCGCGAGGAACAGATGGCCGACATCAAGGGCGAGATGAAGAAGATCGAATGGGGCAGCCAGATCCGCTCCTACGTTTTCCAGCCCTACACCATGGTCAAGGACCATCGCACCGGCTTTGAAATGGGCAATGTGGACGACGTGATGGACGGCAACATCGACGGCTTCATCACCGCCTTCCTCAAGATGCAGTAATCATGCGCAGAGCGTTGTGCTTTTGTGCAGGGCTCGTGCTGGCGCTTACGATGGTGCTCATCTCCATAGCAGGCCCGGCCACGCGCACGGGCCTGTTTGTACGCGCGCTGGTTTCCGAGGTGGACCAAACCGCCGCCGGAGTGACGCAGGAGCAGCTTGCCGCCTTTGGAGAAGAGACCATGCGGTATCTGCGGTCTGAAAAGGACATCTGGGAGCCGCAGATTCCAGCTGAAGGCATTCCGCACACCTTCCGCGATCACATGGCGGAGGTGCGCGGGTGGATTTCAGCGCTTCCGTGGGTGATTGGCGCCGGGATTATCATTGCAGTTCTGTGCATGCTGCGCGGGTTTGAACGCCGGGCGTTCCTGTGGGGAATGGGTGCGTTTGTGTGGCTTGTGGGTTTGATTGTTTTCTGGGCGCTGATTGATTTCGGCAGCCTGTGGATGGTCATCCACCGCCTTCTGATTCCCAACGGCATCTTTTCCGCACGGGAACCGGTGATGCGCCTGTTTCCGCTGAGTTTGTTTTTCCGCTATATCCCGTGGGTGCTGGGCGTGCTGATTTTGCAGCTTGCGCTGGTGCTCGCCGCCTGTTTCATCAGGCGCAGACGACATAAAGGACAGATTTGATGAACACGCAAAACGAGATGCTTGCCAAGCTGGAGAAGCTGCGCACCAAGGAAACAGTGCGCATTCTGGCCATGGAATCCAGCTGCGATGAAACGGCCTGCGCCATCATTGAAAACGGCCGCAGGATTGTTTCCTCCATCATTTTTTCTCAGGTGGACACGCATGCCCTCTACGGCGGCGTTGTGCCGGAAATCGCCAGCCGCGCGCACGTGGATGCCTGCGACCGCGTGATTGACCAGGCGCTGAAGGAAGCGAACATGACCTTTCAGGACATCGATGCGCTGGCGGTGACCTACGGCCCCGGCCTTGTGGGCGCGCTGCTGACCGGTGTGAACTGCATGAAGGGCCTGAGCTACACCACCCGTCTGCCGCTGATTCCCGTCAACCACATCGAGGGCCACGTCAGCGCCAACTTCCTCACCACGCAGGATCTGGAGCCTCCGTTTATCTGTCTAGTGGTTTCGGGCGGACACAGCCATCTTGTGCGCGTCAACGATTACGGCGACTACACCCTGCTCGGCCAGACGGTGGACGACGCCGCGGGCGAGGCCTTTGACAAGGCCGCGCGCGTTCTGGGGCTGAATTATCCCGGTGGTCCGCTCCTGTCGAAGCTGGCTGAAGGCGGAGATGACGCCTATCTGACGCTTCCGCATCCACATCCCGACGGACGCTACGACTTCAGCTTTTCCGGACTGAAAACCGCGTTCCTCAACGCCTGCCACAAGATGGATCAGAAGGGTGAGGAACTGCCCAGGGCCGATCTGGCCGCCTCCTTTGAAAAGGCCGTGGTGGATACGCTTAGCGAGCGTGCGATGCTGGCGCTGAAGGAAAGCGGACTGAACACCCTGTGTCTCGCCGGCGGCGTGAGCGCCAACAAGCGCCTGCGCAATCAGATGATCGCGCTTTCCGAAAAGAAAAAGTTCCGTCTGTGTCTGCCGGAATTGTGGCTGTGCACCGACAACGCCGCCATGATCGGCTCCGCCGCCTACTACCGCCTGCGCAAGGGTGAGCTGGCTGAGCTTACGCTCAATGCCGTGCCTGCGCTTTCGCTGGTGTGAAAGGAAGAAACGAATGAAGCGCCTCCTGATTTTTTTGCTGTGTCTGCTCATGCTTCTGCCGGGTGCGGCCTTTGCGGAAAAGTATGAAGCTGCTCCGGAAATCTTTGATGTGAAGTATTCTGTCAGGGAACGCAAGGAAAAGGATAACCGTTACTTTGTAAGCAAGGAATACCTGTTTACCACCAACGAGCAGGTCAATGCCGAGCTGCAGGAGGCTGTCGACGCTTTTGATGAACGGCTTTTTCCTGAAATGCAGCCCGATCCGTCCAAAAATGCGCGGCGCAACAGCCGTCTGGACATCGAATCGCTGCATTATATCACGGGCGAAAGCTATCTGAGCACCATGGTGCTTGCGCGTATCACCTTCCAGCGCGTTCAGGTCTGTTCACCCTTTGTAACGGCAACCTACGATCTGAACACGGGAAAAAGGATTGCACTTACGGATCTGTTTGCAGAGCAAAGCGCTGCGTGGGATCTGATGGCGAAGCGCGTGGAAAACCATGTGAACGGACTGTTTCCTGCAAGCGAACGCAACCCGGAGGCTGTGACGGCACTGTGCAGGCGCGAAGCGCTGGAAAAAGCCGCTT
Source organism: Clostridia bacterium (assembly GCA_017938645.1). The sequence goes on along the minus strand of JAGBBE010000078.1, from coordinate 9,005 downwards.
TCACCCTGAGCGCCTATGAATTGACCCTGCATTATGAGGCCAAAGAGGTTTATCCCGAAAAGGCCGGATTGATGCATGTGCGCTTCTTCTACGACGAACTCCAGCCGTACATGACGGAACTGGGCCTGCGTGTGACCGACAACAGCCGCTGGAAGATGGTTGCCATGACCTGCGACGACGGTCCCGGTTACGGTCCTACGCAGAACACCCTGACCAATTTCCGTCAGGCAGGCGCAAGGGCCACCTACTTTACGGTGGGCAAGAATGTGGACGTGCATCCCGACCTTGTGATGCGCTCCTTTGACCAGAACCATATCATCGCATCTCATACGTATAATCATTTCAGCGGTTATACCCTCAAGCCTGAAACCATGCACAAGGAGCTGGATGATCACAACGCGCTTTTGCAGGAATACACCGGCGAAGCGGTCGCATTCTTCCGGGCTCCGGGAGGCACCTATCCGCCGTGGATCGAAGGCGACATCCATCTGCCGATTCTGCAGTGGAGTCTGGACACATATGATTACACCGGTAAAACGGCCAACAAGATTTTCTATTCTGTGCGCAACAACGTGGCGGATGGCGATATCATCCTCTGCCACGACAGCGGTGCGGAACTGCACAAGGCCATCCCGCTGATTGCTGATCATCTCAAGAAAAACGGTTACCTGATGGTAACCATTGAGGAACTGGCGCGCATCAACGGAATCATCATGGAGCCCAATGTTGTGTACTATCGCTTCATCAACGGCGATTACAGCCCGCGTCTTGACAGCAACGTGAAATAAAGTCCCCGAAAGGAACATACCGATGAAAAAACTGCTTGCGATCGTTCTGGTGCTGATGCTTCTGCCCGCATATGCGCTGGGCGAAGGGAAAGTAATCAACCTGGCCGCCAATCCGGATCAGGAATGGAGCTTCCGCGAAGGCGCGCCGGTGCTGGAAATGCTCTTTCCGCCGGTCAAGGGCGCGGATGCATGCATTGTGCGCATGGGCGATGAGGTCATGATGATTGACTCCGCCACAGCCGGCCAGCGCGATCGTGTGAAGGCGGCGCTGGAATACATGAATATCGACCGTGTGGACGTGGCGTTCAACACCCATCCGCATGACGACCACATTGTTGGCTTCCAGTTCGTGCCGGAAACGGCGGAAATCGGCAAGCTTGTGATCACCTTCCCGGAGGACGCCAACTTCCACATGCAGGAAACCCTCAAGGTGATGAAGGACAAGGGCATTCCGGTGGAGCATGCGAAAAACGGCGATGTGCTGAAGCTTGGCGAGGCGGAGATGGAAGTGATCCAGTGCTCCACCAGCTGGTTCAGCGAAAACAACCGTTCCGCCATGCTGATGGTGAAATACGGCGACTGCCGGATCCTGATGGCTGCAGACGTGGAGCTTGACGGACAGAATGAGCTGCTCAAGACCCGTCCGGATGACCTGAAGGCCAATATCCTCAAGTATCCGCATCACGGCGTAGCGATTGCAGGCTGGAATTTCTTAAAGCACGTAGGCGCGGAGCTGACGGTGATTACCAACAGCCGCTTCAGCATCAAGGAAACCCGCAAGGACGCCGACCGTAAAAAGCTTCCTCAGCTTTACACCGCTGCCGGTATGGTGCGTTTGCGTTCGGACGGTGAAATCTGGGTGGTGGATCAGCTCCCGCTGGAAGAGGAATAAGGTTCAGGTTCTTACTGGAGGTGGAAGTATGCCTAACAAGCGCCGGTATGAAATGGATATGACCCAGGGTCCCATTCTGCCCAACTTGATCCGGTTTGCCGTTCCGCTGATGCTCACGGGAATCCTGCAGCTTCTCTACAACGCTGCCGACGTGGTGATTGTGGGCCGTTTTGCCGGCGCTACGGCACTGGCGGCAGTCAGCTCCACCGGCGCGCTGATCAACCTGATTGTCAATGTGTTCATGGGCCTGTCGCTGGGCGCGAGCGTTGTGGTCGGTCAGGCCTACGGCGCAGGACGGTATAAGGACGTCAGCGATACCGTGCATACGACCATCAGCATGGCGCTCATCTGCGGCGCTATTGTGACGGCGTTGGGTCTGTGCTTTGGCAAGCCCATGCTCAGGCTTATGGATACACCTGACGAGGTCATCAACCTCAGCGGCCTGTACATCACGATTTATTTTTCCGGCTCCGTTTTCAATCTTGTGTTCAATTTTGGCGCGGCCATTCTGCGTGCCGTAGGCGATACGCGCCGACCGATGTACTATCTGATCCTGTCAGGTCTGGTCAATGTGATTCTCAACCTGCTTTTCGTGGTTGGGCTTCACATGAGCGTAGCGGGCGTTGCGCTGGCCACGGTGATCTCTCAGGTGATTTCAGCGGTGCTGGTGGTCACCTGTCTGATGCGTACGGATGGTGCAATCAGGCTGGACTTCCGCAAGCTGCGCATCAGAAAGGATCAGGCGCTGAGTCTGATCAAAATCGGCCTGCCCGCAGGATTTCAGGGCGCAATTTTCTCCTTCTCCAATGTGCTGATCCAGTCCTCGGTCAACTCCTTCGGCGCAAACGCCATGGCCGGCAACGGAGCTGCAGCCAATATTGAAGGCTTTGTCTACACGGCAATGAACGCCTTCTATACCACGGCTCTGAGCTTTACCAGCCAGAACCTCGGCGCGCGCAAAACGGAACGACTGGGACGCATTATGATTCTGTGTCAGGTATGCGTGTTCGTGTTCGGATTCAGCTTTGGTATGCTGGTGTATTTCTTCCGTGTGCCGCTGCTGTCTCTCTACTGTACGGAGTGGGAAGTTGTTGAAATGGGCATGCTGCGAAACCGCATCATGCTGACAACCTATTTCATCGCCGGAATGATGGACGTTTTTGTGGGCGGCCTCAGAGGCATGGGCAACTCCTTTGTGCCGATGATCATTTCGCTGCTGGGCGCATGTGCCTTCCGCGTCTTGTGGATTTTTACGGTCTTTGCGGCATTCCGCTCGCTTACGGTGCTGTACATCTCTTATCCGATCAGCTGGGGCATCACGGGTATAGCGCATTGCATCTGCTTCCTGATCACCAAAAAACGAGCCATTCAGCGTATTCGGGCAGAGGATGCGCTTCAGAAAACAGCATAATAAAACTCCGTCCCGGATTGATTCTTCCGGGACGGAGTTTTGTATGGTTATTGTACGGCTTCCATAAAGGCTTCGAAGAAATCCGGGCAGCTCCATGTGCCGCAGGCGCTTACAGTGTCTTCGCCAACCAGAAGCTGAAGCGTGAGCCCGTTGTCAAGGCCGATGCGCATGGAGGCGGAGCCGCTCAGGCTGGTGCCGGTGTAGTCGGCGTAATCCAGAAGAGTGCTCATCAGTTCCTGCACCTTTTCGCGGTCATCTACGCGGCCCATTCCGCTTACTTCGATCCATACAGCCTCTTCGGGAGTGCAGAGCGTGTCGGTCAGGGCTTCCGTGCCGATAATGCCGGTGCCTGCGTAGCTCACGCGCTGGAATACGCGCAGCGCGCCGTCCACATTGGCAGCTACCAGCGCGCCGTCCATGCCGGAGATGGCATAGACGCTTTCGCCGCAGGGCACGGCGTTGCTCACCACGCCGCCGCTGCCGAGCGCAGGCTCGAGGTTGAACTCGCTCACCGTGCCCATTGCGTCGCCCAGCAGCGCCGTGCTGATGGCGTCCGGGCTGGAAAGCAGGCGATAGGTTGCGCCGTTGAGCGTAATCAGCGGGAACGTGGCGCTGCCAAGATCGGCAAAGAGCGTGTCGCCGCTGCGACGCATGCCTGCAGACATCGAGATGGCTCCGCTGGGGACGTCGCCGAGGCGGCGTGGCTCCTCGGTGGGTACGGTCTGCGTTCCGGCGGAATGGCTGTCTATCACATTGGCAGGCGCAGGAGAGACAAGGGGCTTGTCTCCGGTGGTAAAAGCGGCTACAGCGCCCACGCAGATCACCAGCGCCGCGCACAGCGCAAGCACGGGACGGAGTACCATGCCGCTGCGTCGGGGAGAACGCATCTCCGCGGCCTGCAGTTTGGCCTTGGCCAGAATCACGGGAGTTGCCTCCAGACCGCCCAGCTGCCTTTCAGCGATCTGCGGCAGATGTTCAAGGCGTTTCATTGTGCAAATCCTCCTTCTTGTTCCTTCAGGATCTGTTCCAGCTTCTTTCTCGCGCGGGAAAGGCGGCTGGAGATGGTGCCTTCGGGCAGATTGAGCATTTCAGCGATTTCGCTGATGCCGTAGCCCTGATAGTAATACAGCAGGATGGCTTCGCGAAACGCCGAGGGAAGCTGGTGAATGGCCTTCATCATGGCTTCCTCGTCGTCGCGGCGTTCGGTGTCGTCCGGCGCAGGGATGGTTTCAAATGCAGGGCTTCCCAGCACCACGCGCTTGACCCATGCGCCGCGCCACAGATCGCGGCAGCGGTTTAAGGCAACCTTGAGCAGCCAAGCCTTTTCCCGACCTTCCTCCAGTTCGGGAGCGTTGGTCATCAGCCGGACAAATACGTCCTGACAGACGTCCTCGGCGCGCTGCCTGTCGCCCAGATAAAAGTAGCTCACCCGAAGCACGTCGGTGGCGTACTTTTCGTACAGTTCCTCAAAGCTGGTCATATCCGAGCCTCCGTTTGATCCGGATTGCCTTCCGGCGTACTGTGCTCACTCAATAAACGGATCATCCATTCCTTTTCATGCATGGATTTTCAAAATATTCTCACTTTTTTCTGAACAGGCATCCGGATGCAGTTTTCCCACGGGAAGGATTTCGCATGCATCAAGCAAAACGCCGCGCCCGGTAAGACGCGGCGGGAAAAATCAGTCCTCCAGATAGGATTGGCCGTAGATGAGCTCCTGCAGAGCGGTGAGCGTAATGTGGAGCCGCTCTGGGTTGATGTAGAGAAGCGCCTTGCCTTCGAAATTCTGGTATACGTACTGCTTTTCCATGGGAATGCCAAAATGCTTGACAAAGGGCGTTTCGGACTCGGGATCACGCGCGGCATAGCCGGAGATGATACTCATGCCAAGCACCAGCAGCTCGTTGGCGGTGAGGTTGGTAAAGCAGTGGGGAAGAGCAGTTTCAATCAGGGTAAGAAGCTTTTGAAGGTCGATATCCTTCATCATTACGTTGAACAGTGTTTCCAGAAGCACGCGCTGACGGCCGTTGCGATTGATGTCGTTCTGTCCCTTGAGATTGCGAAGGCGGCCGAAGGTGACCGACTGCATGCCGTCGAGATGCTGGATGCCGTTCATGACGTAGAGTTTCTCGCGGCCTTCGTTGGAATCCATGGGTTCCTTGGTGAAGAGCTCATGGTTGATGGCCGAGGCCTCCTCGGAGGTAAGTTTGAGATCCAGACCGCCCAGCGCGTCGATGATATCCGCCAGCCCGTGGATGTTGATCACCACATAGCGCTCGATGTTCATCTGAAAATTGCGGTTGACGGTCTTCAGCGCCAGCTGTGCGCCTTCGGCAAGATTGCCGTCAGCGGAGCCGGACTTAAAGGCGGTGTTAATGCGGCGCGGCTTCTGATAGCCGGGAACCTCCACGGCGGTGTCGCGGGCGATGGACGTCAGTGTAATCGAACCATCTTTACGGCTGATGGAGCAGATGATGTTGGCGTCGGAACGTCCGGTCACCAGCTCCTCGGTGCGGTTGTCCACGCCTAAAAGCAGGATGTTGACCACATCGTCAGGCAGCTTTGGATTGACTTCGGGGTCGGCCAGATCCACGTCGATATCCATTTCGGTTTCGTCAAGGGTCTGGGAAAGCCGATTGAGCAGCTCAGCTTCCTCCGGCGTGAGCTCCAGCGCGTTTGCATGTTCGCCCGGGTCGAAGGTCTGCCCCTCTTCCTCGGCCAGTGCGCAGGAAAAAAGAACCATCAGGCTCATAAGCAGGGCAAGCAGCCTGCGGAAATCCTTCATCGCCTGTATCCTCCCAAAAGCGTTTTCTACAGTATAGCATAAAAGAAGAAGCGAATACAACGCGCTTTTCGCGGGCATACTCCCTCTATCACGTCAAGGGAGGTGAATGAAATGGCCTGCAACAAGAACCAGGTGATCCATTGCGATGTGACCAGCTGTCAGCACCATTCCACCGACGGTATGTGCCGTCTGGACAGCATCAAGGTTGCTCCCCGCAGCGAATGCCACTCCGGCAAGTGCGACGAGAGCGAATGCGCCAGCTACCATGCCAAGTAAGTGAAAAATCAGAGCCGGGATCGATGAGCCCGACTCTGATTTTTTTACATGATCTTTTTGATCCACTTCATTTTGCCATTGTAAGGCGCATAGCGCAGCGGAATATCCGGCTTTGCCCAGCGCTTAAGGATGCTCTTCTGATGGGAGAAGGTATCGAAGCTGTACTTGCCGTGATAGCCGCCCATGCCGCTTTCGCCCACGCCGCCAAAGGGCATGTAGGGCGTGGCAAGGTGCAGAATGGTATCATTGACGCATCCGCCGCCGAAGCTTACTTCGGAGAGGACCTTCCGTTCGGTTTCACGGCTTTGCGTAAACAGATAGAGCGCCAGCGGCTTCGGCTTCTGACGGATCATGGCGATGGCCTCGTCGAGATTGCGGTAGGTGAGGATGGGCAGGAGCGGTCCGAAGATTTCCTCCTGCATCACGGGGCTGTCCCATGCAACGTCGGTGAGAATGGTGGGGGAGATCTTGCGTGCGGCAATGTCGATCTGTCCGCCGTGGCTCACAGCGCCGCTTTGCAGAAGCCCGATCAGACGCTCAAAATGACGCTGATTGATGATCTTCGGCCAGTCGGGATTGGTCAGAGGCGCGCTGGTATAGCGGGCGCGCAGCTCCTGAATGAGCGCTTCCACCAGCTCGGTTTCGCGGCTGTGATGCACCAGCACATAATCCGGCGCTACACAGGTCTGACCGGCGTTGACGCACTTGCCCCACGCGAGCCTGCGCGCGGTGAGGGCGATATCGGCGGTTTCATCCACAATTACCGGGCTCTTGCCGCCAAGCTCAAGGCTTACCGGCGTGAGGTGTGCGGAGGCCTTTTCCATCACCAGCCGTCCTACGGAAGGGCTTCCGGTGAAGAAGATGAAGTCAAACGCCTCTTCCAGCAGTCCGGCATTTTCCTTGCGTCCGCCCTCGACCACAGCCACATATTCGCGCGCGAACAATTCGTCGCCCATACGTTTAATAAGCGCCGAGGTGGCCGCGGAATAGGCCGATGGCTTCACAACCGCGCAGTTACCCGCGCTGATAGCGCCAATCAGCGGCGCAACCGTGAGCTGAAACGGATAATTCCACGGCGACATGATGAGCGTAACGCCGTAGGGTTCGCTGAGAATGCGGCAGGAGCCCGGCAGCTGACCAATGGCCGTCATGGCGCGTTTGGGCTTCATCCACTTTTTCAGGCTGTGGATGGCATCCTTGAGCTCCTGCTTGACCATGGCCACTTCGGTCAGATAGGCCTCGTAGGCGGATTTGCCCAGATCCTCATGAAGCGCCGAAAGAATGGCGTCTTCATTTTCATCAATCCACTTTCCCAGCTTTTTGAGCTGGCTTAAACGAAAATCGTACGACTTGGTCGCCTCGGACAGAAAATACTTTCGCTGCGATGCAACCAGCAGGGTAAAATCACTCACAGGGAAACCTCCCTTCCTTTCTTTCATGGGTATTGTAACAGGGATTGCGGCCGCTTGCAAGCGATTGACTGTCGGGATGATTTGACAATCCCGCGCGTATGTGATACACTGTGCGCATCCCATTTGGATAGAAGGAGTGTGATTTCGCCGTGGACGGCGATCCGGCCAGTCTGAAGCCCCCGCTGTTATGTACGGGGAAACCAGGCGTTTTGCACACTCGGGCAGTAGGCGGTTCCATGCGTGACCGTCTGTTTGCTGTTTCATTCAAAATGCATTGCTACGCACATGCTGTGCGCCTTTGCCCGGCCCTGTAAGGGAAACGGGCTTTTTGGCGTTGGAAAACGAAGGAGGAACCTTATCCCATGTCTGGTCAGGAACTTGTGTGGCAGATTGTTATCATGCTGGTGCTGGTGGCGTTGTCTGCATTCTTCTCCTCAACCGAGACGGCTTTTTCTTCTCTGAACCGTACGCGGCTTAAAAATATGGCCGAGCACGGCAGCAAGCGCGCGCAGGCTGCGCTGGATCTAGAGGAACGCTATGACGAGCTGCTCTCCACCATTCTGGTGGGCAACAACATCGTCAATATTGCGCTGTCTTCCATCGGCACCCTGTTTTTCATCAAGCTTGTCGGCAGCGGCGGCGCAGGGTTGTCCACGGCGGTGATTACGGTGGTTGTGCTCATTTTCGGCGAAATTTCTCCCAAGAGCCTCGCCAAGGAAGCCCCGGAGAGCTTTGCCATGGCCGTTACGCCGGTTATTCGTCTGTGCGTGAGCATCCTTAAGCCTGTGAACTGGCTGTTCAGCCAGTGGAAGAAGCTGCTGGGACATCTGTTCCACTTTGAAGAGGAACAGGGCATGACCTCCGACGAACTGATGACCATCGTGGAGGAAGCCGAGCAGGAGGGCGGCATGGACGCGGACGAAAGCGAGCTTTTGAAGAGCGCCATCGAGTTCCATGACCTCGACGTCGGCGACATCCTCACGCCCCGTGTAAAGGTGGAAGGCGTGCCCGTGGACGCCACTGTGACCGAGGCTGCCGACCAGTTTGAGCAGGCAGGTTACAGCCGTCTGCCCGTGTATGAGGAAACGCTGGATCACATCGTGGGCATTGTGCATCAGAAGGATTTCTACAACCGCGTGCGCAAGGGCGGTGAGTTCCGTCTGGAAGAGATCATGAAGAAGGCTGTGTATGTTCCGGCCGGAGCCAAGATCAGCGACACGCTGAAGCTGCTTCAGAAAACCCAGTCCCAGATGGCCGTGGTGGCCGATGAATACGGCGGCACCGAGGGCATTGTGACCATGGAGGATATCCTCGAGGAGCTGGTCGGCGAAATCTGGGATGAGCACGACGAAATCGTCGAGGAAATCAAGGAGCTTGGCGACAAGAAATATATGGTTTCCGGCAGAGCGAACACCGAAAAGCTCTTCTCACTTCTCGACAT
>JAGBBE010000077.1 GCA_017938645.1 Clostridia bacterium | reverse complement strand
TGATGCCCTCGGCGGTATTCTTGACAGCATGCGAATGCACCACGTCCAGCAGCACGCGGATGCCCATTTCATGCGCGGTATTGACCAGATATTTGAGGTCTTCAGGCTTGCCGAACCAGCTGGAAGCGGCAAAGAAATTCGACACCTGATAGCCGAAGCTGCCGTAATAAGGATGCTCCATGATGGCCATGAGCTGGATGGTATTGTAGCCAGCCTTCTTCACGCGCGGAAGCACGTTGTCGGCGAACTCGCGGTAGGTGCCCACGCGGCCCTCTTCCTGCGCCATGCCCACATGTGCCTCGTAGATGAACAGTTCCTTCTCGCCCTTGAAATTCTGATCGGTCCAGTCGAAGGTTTTGCTGTCGTCTACAACCTCGCAGCACCAGGTGATGGTCTTGGGATCCTGCACCACGCGGCGCGCATACAGCGGAATATGCTCGGTGCGGGTCATGTTGGCGTCAACCACGGTCTTCACCCGGCAGCCTTCCCACAGCGCATTTTCGCCTTTGAGTTCGAGCTCCCAGTTGCCGTTATCGAGTTTCTTAAGCGGATGACTGGTCTGATTCCAGTCGTTGAAATCGCCCTCGAGGTACAGCTGGTACGCACTGGGCGCCCACTCGCGGTAGACCCAGCCGTCCTTGGTGCGATGGATGCCGTAATACTCATGACCGTTTGCAAACTCATTGAGCGTATCGACATGCGGAATCAGGCGCTGCTTGGTCGCACGATAAAGGAACATACGCAGGTCGATATCGCCGGCAAAAGGCTTCAGCTGAGGATTGTACTCAAGAATCTTATACATGAGCTCCGTCCTTTCTGTATCTTGTTTTTCAGCATCAGGGAGCGCAAATGTCTCATCTTGTATATTATAGCACAATCCATCTCTTTCGGATGCAAAAAATGTGAATTGCACAAAAAATCCTCCGGAAAATATCCGGAGGACTCTGTTCATCAGCCGTCGCTGAGCACAAAATGGCAGAAGCGCAGGACTTCGTACCAGTCGTCGCTGTCGAAGCAGACATACTTGCTGTCCTTGAGGGTTGCGCCGGGATAGAAGCTCTTGGAGTAGGCCATGGCGTGCTTGACGAAGCAGATTTCCATGTGGAAATGCTCGGGCATGGGCACCTTGCACTGATCGGCCTTGAGCAGCGCTTCCTTGGCAGCAGCCTCAATACGCTCCACAGCCTCATCGGGATGAATGCTGGTCACGCCGCCGCCGCGTCCTTCGTTGACCGGCACGGTGGTGATGGCAGGAATGAGTTCCTTGGCAAAATCGCACAGTGCCTTGTCGCCGGTGATCATTGCAACCGGCACTCCGAAATATCCGGCGGTATAGGCGTTGATCATAAACTCGCTGCAAAGCACGCCATTGAGCGTTACATGGTCATTGCGCAGGTTCATGGTGTGGCTGAGGGCATTGCCCGGACAGGAAGCCCATGCATGATAGCCGGTGAAGAAGACGGCATCATATTTGTCCTTATCCAGTCCGCACATCATGCTGAGCAGATCGCCGCTCCAGGCACGGTGCATTCGGGTGCCGCGCGGAAGAACGGTAGGATCAATGTTGCGCGCGGAGTCGTGCGCATCCTTGACCATTACTTCTTCTGCGCCTGCGGCCAGCGCGCCGCGGCAGGCGGCGGCCACTTCACGGGTCATCTGCTTCTGCAAAGGCGCATAGTCCATGGGCGTGGCGCGGTCGGTTTCGTTCCAGTGAACGATGCCGCAGGTGCCTTCCATATCAGCGCTCAGAAATACTTTCATCATTCTCCGTCCTTTCCGAAATACGAACCGATCTGGGTGATCTTGTCCTTCAGGTCTGCGCGGTAATCGGGATCGCCGGGATTGAGGCTGTTGATGGTGACGCCATTGTCTCCGGCTCTGGCAGTGGAGTGACAGTAGCGGCCGTCGCCGATATACATCGCCACATGTCCGGGGAAGAAGATGGCGTCGCCGGGCTTGATGTCCTCCAGCTCGATTTCACGCAGCGGGAAGTCCTCGCGGATATCTGCATCACGGTAGATGAGTATGCCGCAGAGCATGTAAGCCATGGATACCAGACCCGAGCAGTCGATGCCTGCAGGCGACTTTCCGCCCCAGCGGTAGTGCGTGCCCTGATAAAGCAGCGCTGCATCCACCAGCGCCTTGCGCAGCGTATCCTCATCCTCGCTCAGCGGTTCGGCATAATATTCGCCCAGAATGGCTTCCGGCACATAACCCATGCGTCCGTCGGCAAGCTGTACCTTCTGCCAGCCGTCCTGCGCCTCTTCCACAGGAGACACCACGCAGCCGCGCGCAAGGTTGGCCAGATGCCAGCCCTGAACCTTGGGCTCAGAGAGCACATCGCAGAAGTTCTTGTTGCGGACGACCTTCTTGGGACGCTTTTCCCAAGCGGCAGCCGCGTCGTCGCCCACGATCAGATCATCCGCGTTGACGATGCCTTCGTAACGGTAATGCGTACGGATTTTATACCAGCCCTCTGCAGGCTCGGAGAGGATCTCCACCACCATGCCATAGAGCACCTCATCCACCACAGTGCTTTCCCACGTAGGTGCGGCAAGCATTTCACAAACAGAGGTATTCACAATTGCTTTCATCGATATTCCCTCACTTTTCATCAATGAACCGTATCCATGTACAGCCATGTATTTATCATACTCCACTTTGGCGTACAAGAGAAGTCATTTCCGCGAAAAAAACAGAAAAAGAAAAAGAGGCGTCATTCCGCCTCTTTGCCTTTGGTTTTTTTGGCTTTGTGCCTCTCCAGAAACTCATGCCATTTCTTCTTGGCGCCATGATGCATTTCCCTCAGAAGGCCCAGCGTCTTCTCGTCATTGGGAAACAGAAAGCGCAGCAGCACAATGGCAATGGCCGTGGTGATGAGTTTTTCCGGCGTAAAGGGCACCCAAAGGAGCGCCATGTAGCCCGTGGAGATGGCTGCAAGCCATTTGATTTCAAAATATGCGCCCAGCGCTGCCCCGATGTAGCACCAGCCATTGGTAATGATCCAGCCGATTCCAAAGCATAACAGGAACCGCGGATTGAAAATAAGCATCAGAGCCTTTTTGACAAATCGTTTCAGCTTTTGTTTGTGTTCGTCCGTCATGTTTTACCTCAGGAAAATGTACGTTCGGCCCTTTAAAGGCTGCCAACTATTTCAATTCGCTTCCATGGTATGGAAACCCTTCCGTCCATTCATGAACCGTCTGTAAATACTTTGCCAGTTCTGCACCCAAAGAAGAATTTTTGCTGTATAATACCCATCGAGGTGAACAACATGAGCAGCATTTATTCTTCAGCGCTTCAGCTCGGCACCCGCGACTGCGACATGTACGGCCACTGGAAGCCCAGCGCCATTCTGGAATGCATGCAGGAAACCGCAGGAATCCACGGTACGCAGCTCGGCTGCGGACGCAATCTTCTGGATGAATTCGGGCTCGTGTGGGTCATCAGCCGTGTAAAGGTTCAGATGAACCGTCTGCCGCGCTACGGCGAAACCATCACGGTGGAAACCTATCCCACATCGCAGCGGCTGCTGTTTTATCCGCGCTCGCATCTTTTCCGCGATGCGTCCGGCGAGGCGATCGGCTCCGCCAATAGTTTGTGGGTGCTTCTGGATGTGAACGAACGCAAAATTGTTAAAAGCGACGAAGTCACCGCCCGCATGCCCGACAACCGCGAACTCAAGCCTGCAGCAGGCATGCCTGCGACTATCCGTCGTCTGGATGCTGAAGCGCTTACGAACATCCTTTTGCCGCAGTTTTCGGAATTTGATCTGAATCAGCACGTCAACAACACCCGTTATCTGGACTGGTGTCTGAATGCACTGGGCGTTGATTTACTGAAGGATCAGTGCATCCGGTCGTTTGATGTGAACTACGACGCGGAAATTCTGCCCGACACAGAGGTGCGCACGGAGCTGACGCTCAAAGACGGCCGCTTTGCCTTTGTCGGTTTTGAAGGCGAAAAGCAGCATTTTGCTGTAGGCGGCATGCTGAGCAGCCGCGAATAAAAAAGGAGCCTCCGGACGGAGGCTCTGTTTTTGCTTGTTTACAGCACAAAGAACGTGCAGGTCTGAGGCGCAAGCTCCACCTTGCCGGTGGGCTGTTCCACGCCATCCAGCGCAGGAAGCTCGTCGTTCTCGCCAAGCACCAGTTCCTTGCCGTTGAGGAGCATGGTGCGGGAGCGCAGCTTTCCGTTGCCGCTGAGGGTATAGCGCACGGCTTCCTTGGGCAGTTCAACCGTGGTTACATCCTCGGAGTTGTTGATCACGAGGTACACCACGCCGTCCTTGCCATCCTTGCGGCTGTGAGCATATACATGCGCGCCCTGACGGATTTCTTCGCCGCTCTGATACACAGTCTGACCCATCAGTCGGTTCCACAGAAGCACTGCAAAATAATTGGGACGAGGCTCGAAAGTGCCATGCTTGAGGAAGCCATAGTCGGAGGAAGCGAGCGTGTTATGGAAGATCACGCCGTCGGTCACGGTGGCGAAATCGCCCAGCTCATTGAGGGTGCGGAACACGTCCACAAAGGTGGAAGCCCAAGTGTTGCCGCCGCAGCCGGCATCGCCGGATTCAGTAACCCACATCTGTCCGCCGGGACAGAAGGTATCGCGGCGGCCAAGGTACTGACGCGCGCAGTCGCCTGCGACGGTCAGGTACTTCTCGCTCAGCGCTGCTTCATAGGGCCAGTGGCCGCCCATGGCTGCGCCGCGCTCGGAAACGCCGTTGTAGTAGTGATAGCTGAACACGTCCAGCTTCTTCTCATAATCGCCCAGCAGTTCCTCGGTAGTCACCATCTTGAGAGCAGAGGCGATACCGCCGCCGGTGCTCATTTCGCCAAACATCGCGACATCGCCGCAGGTACAGGGGCCAACCATCAGGCACTCAGGGTAATTTTCCTTGAGCCAGCGGGCAAAGATATCATGGTCGCGGGCATGATCCTCGGCAGTATAGCCCTGAGGCAGGCCGGACATGGCCATCATGTTGGGTTCGTTGGTGAACTCGGCAGCGGCGATCGGCACGCCGTATTCCTTGCTGGTGCGGAAGAGCAGCTCGGCCTGATCAGCAGGCCAGGGCTCCTTAGCCGCATGGATGCCGGGACAGTTGGCCACAGATACCAGCAGCTTGCCGTCGATGGCGCGCACAAAATCCAGCAGGTTCAGCCACTGCTGCCTGGTCAGCAGGTTCTGGAAGCCCTCGGGCACCTTGCCGCCGGTATGTCCGTCGAAATCATAATAGGTCTTGTTGGCCCAGGTACCGGAAACGCGCACCCATGCCGTGCCCAGTTCCTTGGCCAGCTTGATCAGGCGGGGATTGGTGGTATCGATGGGATCATACCACTGCTGAAGATTGCCCATGTTGCGCCAGTCGAGGATTTCGCCGAAAGGTTCAGTGCCGTCCACCTGCGCCTCGGTGTAGGCCTTCCAGAAGGTGCCGCCGGTGACTTCGGTCATTTCAACATTGTAGGAAACAAGGCGCTCGTCGATTGTGCGAAGCTCCTTGAGGGCAGAGGGATCAAGCTTGACAAACTGAGCCATGGAAATCGCGCTCCTTTTGGATACATGATGGAAAACAACAAACATGTTGCTATTTTGATTATAGCCCTTCTTCGCTCCGCACACAAGGGATAAAGCCGCAAAAACCTCGCAATGGTTGAAAAAAAGGGGTTCTCAGGGTATAATATGATGTTGGAGGTGAGTGGCTTTGGACAGGCGTCCGGTAGGATTTCTGGACAGCGGTTTAGGCGGCATCAGCGTGCTTGGCGAAGCCATGCGGCTCCTGCCGGATGAAAATTTCATCTACTTCGGCGATACCAAGCACATTCCGTACGGCGACAAAACGCCGGATGAGGTGTATCATCTGACGCATGACGCAGTTCATCACCTCCTTCAGGAAGGCTGCAAGGCCATCGTCATCGCCTGCAACACCGCCACCAGCGCAGCTGCGGCGCGGCTGCGCGCGGAATTGACGATTCCCATCATTGGCATGGAACCGGCGCTCAAGCCCGCTTCCCTCATGGAAGGAGAAGGCAAGGTGCTGGTGATGGCCACGCGCGTAACATTGGCGCTGCCAAAGTTTGAATCGCTTATGGAGCGTTTCGGCCACGATGCGCTGCGCGTACCCTGTCCCGGGCTGATGGAATGCGTGGAAGAAGGCTCACTCGAAGGCGAAAAGGTCGAAAGCCTGCTCCAGGAGCTTCTTGCACCTTACCGGGATCTGCCCGTGAAGGCTGTGGTGCTGGGCTGCACCCATTATCCGTTCCTGAAAAAAACCATCGCCCGTTTTTTTCCGCCGCATGTTCATCTGGTGGACGGCAACCTCGGCACGGCGCGGCAGCTTGCGCGCAGGCTGGAGGAAGAAGGCCTCCGCTCCGACGGCCCCGGCGGAAAGGTACGGTTCCTGTCCTCCATGGAAGGCAGCGAACCGCTTGAGCGCATGCATGCAATGCTCGACCAATGGAGGCAGCTCACCGCTGCCGATGACAAAGAAGCCGCCGCGCGGCAGATCGGGGAATGCAAATGAAAAAGGTAATGCTCATCTTCGGCACAAGACCCGAAGCAATCAAAATGTGCCCTTTGGTGCTGGAGCTGGAGCGTCGAGAGGAATTCGAAACGGTGGTCTGTGTCACCGGCCAGCACAGGCAGATGCTGGATCAGATTCTGGAATGCTTCCATGTAGAACCCAAGTACGACTTGAGCATCATGCGCGAAAAACAGACGCTCTTTGACGTGACGATCACGATTCTGGAGCGTCTGCGCGAAATTCTTGAAAATGAAAAGCCGGACGTGGTGCTGGTTCACGGCGATACGTCCACTGCGTTTGTAACGGCGCTGGCGTGCTTCTACATGCAGATTCCCGTCGCTCACGTGGAGGCGGGACTTCGAACCCACAACATCTATTCCCCCTTTCCGGAGGAATTCAACCGTCAGGCTGTGGATCTGATTGCGCAGTTCTATTTTGCGCCCACGGAGATGAGCCGGGAGAACCTGCTCAGGGAAGGCAAGCCTGCAGAGCGCATTCATGTGACCGGCAACACCGTGATTGACGCGCTGGACACCACCGTGCACACCGGCTACAGCCATCCGGAAATCGAATGGGCGCACGGCAGCCGGCTGATCCTGCTCACGGCGCACCGCCGCGAAAATCTGGGCGAGCCGATGCGCGGCATGTTCCAGGCCATCCGCAGAATTGTGGACGAAACGCCGGACGTGAAGGTTATCTATCCCATGCACATGAACCCGGTTGTGCGCGAGATTGCGCGCAGCTGTTTTGACGGTCAGGACCGTATTCACATGATCGAACCAATGGACGTGCTGGACTTCCACAACCTGATGGCGCGCGCCTATCTGATTCTCACCGACAGCGGCGGCATTCAGGAGGAGGCTCCCGCGCTGGGCAAGCCGGTTCTGGTCATGCGTGACACCACCGAGCGTCCTGAGGGCGTCAAGGCGGGCACGCTCAGGCTGATCGGCACCGAGGAGGAGCATGTATATGCTTCCGTGCGCGAACTTCTGACCGATGAAGCCTCCTACATGGACATGAGCCGTGCCGTCAATCCCTACGGCGACGGACATGCCAGCCGCTACATCGCCGACATTCTCGCCCGCGAACTGTGATCAAACAGCCGCATCGTCATGAAGGCTGCGGCGCTTAAGCCGCACCATGCCAGCGAATACGGCACACAGATCTGGCCCTGCCAGTTCAGCGGCGTTCTGCGGTAGTCCCATACCTGATAGCGGCGGTTGAAAAGCCGTCCCACGGCATATTCCACCCCGGTAATCATCAGGCCGCCCAGCAGTGCTTGCTGCCAGATGGGGCGGCCTTTGTGCATACGGTGAAGAATGTGCAGAAGTTTCAATGAAACGCCGCCTGCCAGCGCCATGGACGGATGCGTCCGCCTGCGCCAGCACAGTTCAATGAGCGGATATCCTGCCGCTCCGATCCAGAAGGGTTTGATCAAAAAACCACGCTCCTTTCCGCCGCTAGTCTTTCAAAGGAGGCTTCCGAGCATGCGTCAAGCCGGACACAATGATTTCGATCACATCATGTCGCTCTACCGCGCCTGTGCCGCTCAGCCCAACTCCTGCTGGGATGACGAATATCCCACCGAAGAAATCGCGATGAGCGATATCCGGCAGGGCGTATTGTACCTCGAAGAGGATTATGGCGCCGCCACGCTGCTTGAATGGGATGATCTGGAGGATATGGGGCTGGGCTTTGAACACACCGAAAAGCCCTGTGTGCTGTGCCGGCTTTGTCTGCATCCCTCTCATCAGGGAAAGGGCGAAGGAAAACGTCTGCTTGCGCTGGCCGAAGAGCAGGCGCGAAATCTCGGTTACCGGAGCATGCACCTGCTTGTGGATGTGGAAAACAAAACTGCGCGCCGTTTGTATGAAAGCGCCGGATACAGGCGCGTAAATGAAGCCGCTCTGTATGGATGCGTGTTTGACGCCATGGAAAAACGCCTGTGAGAATTTCACAGGCGTTTTTCTTTATACAATTTTCTTCAGAAGCGGAATCCGGCGCATCAGCCATGCGGCAGCAAGTGCAATCGCAAACACGATCAACTCCCACACAATCACTGCAGGGAATGCCGGAATCATACCGCAAAGCGGCATAAACAGCCGCATTTTGGTTTCGGCAATCAGCCAGTCCTGCACCAGATAGATGCCAAATGCACAGCCGCCCAGTTCCGTCCAGATCCGTCCGTCTCTGATCAGTCCCTTGGCCAGCATCATGGCGGAAACCGCCGCAATGATGGTAAAGACCGAGGGCTGCATGCGGTTGTCCATGAACCAGTACTTTCCGCCGGGTACCCGGTCAAACTCGATGCGCGTCAGCACGACGCTCACAGCGATTGATGCAATCAGCGCAGCGGCCGCGCCGCTCATGCGGGCCTTGGACGGCGTGAAATGGCTGCGGATCCAGTGACCAGCAAAGAACAGGCCGATGTAGCCAGTGAACAGCGGTGCGGAGAAATGCTCAGGCAGCTGGAGCACAGGCACATAGTGCGCCGCCAGCGGCCACACCGCGCCAAGCAGAAAGCACAGTCCGACCAGATAAGCCAGTTCGCGTTCCTTCATGGCGGCAGCCATGCGCTGGAGAAGCGGCAGCATCAGCATCAGACCCATGTAGAAATACAGATACCAGAATCCATCCGTGATCTGCTGCGTCCAGACTTTTTCAAAAAACGCGCCAAAGTCGATCATTCTCGGCCACAAGCCCCAGTATACCCAAGCGTCCCAGAGGTAGTAGCCGTAAGAAAACACCAGAAGCGCCGCAAGAATTCTGCCGAAGCGTCCCAGACACTTGCGCAGGCTGTCCTGACGGGGCAGAAGCACCGCGCCGGACACCATTACAAAGACCGGAACGGCAATCTTGCACAGATAATACCACGCAACCGACAGCCACCATGTGCCATATTCCGGCGAAGACGCCTGAAAGACGCCGCTGTTGGTGTGGTTGACGATAACCAGAAACGCTGATGTAATCCTCAGCGCGTCCAGCCAGCTTTCCCGCTTTTTCATGCTTCCTCACCCAGCAGGTGTTCCTTGCGCCACGCCTTCGCACGCTCGATGGAGTGCTTCACCGCCTCAGGCGCAGGACCGCCGCGCAGGCTGCGGCGCTGAACGCACGCTTCCAGCGAGATCGCCTCGTACACGTCCTCCTCAAACGCCGGATGAGCTGCCTTGAGCTCCTCAAGGCTCAGGTCGGTCAGCGCACGGTTTTCACGCACGCACTTGCCCACCAGCGAGCCGCTCACGTGATGCGCATCGCGGAAGGGCAGGTTCTTGCCCACCAGATAATCGGCCAGATCGGTGGCGTTGGTGAAGCCCAGGCCGGCGCTTTCATACATCGCTTCCTTGCGGAAGGAGGTGGTGCGCAGCATCTCAGTGAAGGTGGGCAGGCACTTCATCAGCGTATCGTATGCATCGAAGAAGGCTTCCTTGTCCTCCTGCATGTCCTTGTTGTAGGCCAGCGGCAGACCCTTCATCACGGTCAGCAGCGCCATCAGGTCGCCGTAGACGCGGCCGGTCTTGCCGCGGGTGAGCTCGCAGGCGTCGGGGTTCTTCTTCTGGGGCATGATGCTGGAACCGGTGGCAAAGCCGTCGTCCATCACGGCGGTGCCGAATTCATTGGTTGACCAGAGGATCAGTTCCTCACAGAAGCGGCTGAGGTGCATCATGCAGGTGGAGGCTGCGGCGAGGAAGGTGATCAGGAAGTCACGGTCGCTCACGCCGTCCAGCGCATTGTCGGTGACCTCGCTGAATCCCAGCAGTTCCGCTACACGCTCGCGATTGAGCGGATAGGTGGTGCCGGCCAGCGCACCGGAGCCCAGCGGCATTACGTCGGCTTCTTCGTAGGCGTTCTCAAAGCGCTTGACATCACGCATGAACATCTGCGCATAGGCCATCAGATGGAAGGCCAGCGTAATCGGCTGCGCCTTCTGCAGATGGGTATATCCCGCCATGATGGTTTCGGTGTGCTCTTCGGACAGGCCCACGATGACGTCCAGCAGCTTCAGAAGCAGCGCACGCACATTGGTGCATGCCTGACGCGCATACATACGCACGTCCAGCGCCACCTGATCGTTGCGGCTGCGGCCGGTGTGCAGCCTCTTGCCTGCATCGCCGATGCGCTCGGTCAGAAGCGCCTCCACGAACATGTGCACATCCTCTGCGCCCATGTCAATTTCAAGCGTTCCGGCGTTATATTCATCCAGAATGGTCTTGAGCCCTTCCACGATGGCTTGGCTGTCCTCCATAGAAATGATGCCCTGCTCTCCCAGCATCGTAGCATGGGCAATGGAGCCGGTTACGTCGCAGCTGAGCATCCGCTGGTCAAAGGGAATGGAGGACTGAAAATCGTCCAGAAGTGCATTGGTGGGCTTTTCAAAGCGCCCTGCCCAGAGCTTGGCCATATCGTTTTCCTTCTTTCGTTATTATGCCTGAATCTGCGTCAGCTGGATTTCCTGCACATGGCGGTCATCGGCCTTGAGCACAACTGCATGCCATGCGCCGCAGTCGAACGTATCGCCGGACTGCGGGATCTTCTCCGTCTTTTCCATGACCCAGCCGGAAATGGTGGAGGCTTCGGTTTCGTCCTCGATGCCGAGCTTTTCAAACAATTCCTCAGGGTCGGCGGAACCCAGCGCATTGCAGATTTTGCCATTGTCCGACATGCGGAAGGGTTCTTCCACCTCGTCGTGCTCGTCCCAGATTTCGCCCACAAGCTCTTCCAGAATGTCCTCCATGGTCACAATGCCCTCGGTGCCGCCGTATTCGTCGGCAACCACGGCCATCTGGCTCTGGGTCTTCTGCAGCAGCTTCAGCGTGTCGCTGATCTTGGCTCCGGCCGGAACATACACAGCCTTCTTCATGATC